>JBDSAB010000342.1:0-3095 GCA_039922395.1 Caldimonas sp. | reverse complement strand
GCGTCGATTCGTCGGCGCCGGCGCTGGCGCGCGCCGAGGCCCATGTCGCGCTGAACGGCTTCGACGCGAGCCGGCACGCGATCGTCGATGCCGACGTCAACCGGACGCTGCGCGAGGCGCTCGAGGCCGGCCGGCGCTACGACGCGATCGTGCTGGACCCGCCGAAGTTCGCGGCCAGCGCGGCCCACGCCGAACGCGCCGCGCGTGCCTACAAGGACATCAACCGGCTCGCCTTCGAGCTGCTCGAGCCGGGCGGGCTGCTGTTCACCTTTTCATGCTCGGGCGGCATCGCGGTCGACCTGTTCCACAAGATCGTCGCCGGCGCGGGGCTCGATGCCGGTGTCGACGGCCTGATCCACGAGCGCCTCGGCGCCGCGCCGGATCACCCGATGACGGTGACTTTCCCGGAAGGCGAATACCTGAAAGGCCTGGTCATCCTCAAGCAGTGAGGCGGCGCCTCACGGCGCGGCCGCGGGCAACGGTACCCGGGTGTCGAACTTGGCCCGGTGGATGCTGAAGAAACTCTTGACGTTGCGCACGTTCGCATCTTCGGTGAAGAGGCGCTGGACCAGCGCGTGGTAGGCCGGCATGTCGGCGACCTGCACCGTCAGCACGAAGTCCGGGCCCGGCGAGACGCGATGGCACTGCAGGACCGCACGCTCCGCGACCGCGCGCATTTCGAACGCCGCCTGCGCCTCGCTGCCCTGCCGATCGAGCGTGACCTCGACGATGGCGGTCAAGCTCGGTCCGCACTTCTCGGCCGCCACGAGAGCCACGCGGCGCTCGATCACGCCCCGTTCGACGAGGCGCTTGACGCGCCGAAGGCAGGTCGCGGGCGAGATGTGCGTGAGGGCGGCGAGGGCCTCGTTCGTCAAGGCGGCGTCCTCCTGCAACCGATCCAGGAGGCGCAGGTCGGTGGCGTCCAGTTTGATGATTCACTCGTTTTGGATTGATTTTGCGAAGAATCCTGCATGGCTTTCATGAAGTGCTGGATTCTATCGTTCGATGGTCAATAACGAAGCCATATTTCAGCGGCCTCTTTCTAAAGTGCCGACACTGTCCCAGGAGTTGCCATGTGTGGAATCGTCGGCGCGGTCAGCGCCCGCAACATCGTCCCGATCCTCATCGAGGGCCTGCGCCGCCTCGAATACCGCGGCTACGACTCGTGCGGCGTGGCGGTCCACCAAGGCGGCGTGCTGCGGCGCGCGCGCAGTACCGCCCGCGTGGCTGAGCTGAGCGCCAACGTCGCGGCCGAAGGCATCGACAGCGGAACCGGCATCGCGCACACGCGCTGGGCGACACACGGCGCACCGGTCGTGCACAACGCGCATCCGCACTTCTCGCACGGGCCCGGGCCGGACGATGGCGTTGAGCAGAACAGCGGTCAGGCCTCCGGCATCGGCCGCAGCGGCCGGATCGCGCTGGTCCACAACGGGATCATCGAGAACCACGACGAGCTGCGCGCCGCCCTGCGCGCGAAGGACTATGCGTTCGCGAGCCAGACCGACACCGAGGTCATCGCGCACCTGATCGACAGCCTGTACGAAGGCGATCTGCTCGAGGCGGTCCAGCGTGCCGTGCCGCGCCTGCGCGGCGCCTATGCGATCGCGGTGTTCTGCCGCGACGAGCCGCAGCGGGTCGTCGGCGCGCGCCACGGCTCGCCGCTCGTGCTCGGCGTCGGCACGCTCGAGGGCGCGCACGAGAACTTTCTGGCGTCGGACGCGATGGCGCTCGCCGGCGTCACCGACCGCATCGTCTACCTCGAGGACGGCGACGTCGCCGACCTGCAGCTCGGCAAGCACTGGGTCACGCACGCGACGGGCCAGGGCAACTGGCGCGCGGTCGAGCGCGAAACGCGCACGGTGCAAGCCCACTCCGGCGCCGCCGAGCTCGGTCCGTATCGCCACTACATGCAGAAGGAGATTTTCGAGCAGCCGAAGGCGATCGCAGACACCCTCGACGCGGTACCCGGCGTCTCGGCCGACCTGTTCGGCGACGGCGCGCACCGCATCTTCAAGCAGGTCGATTCGGTCCTCATCCTGGCTTGCGGAACCAGTTACTACAGCGGCTCGGTCGCGAAGTACTGGCTCGAGAGCATCGCCAAGATCCCGACCCAGGTCGAGGTCGCGAGCGAGTACCGCTACCGCGAGAGCGTGCCGAATCCGCGCACGCTGGTGGTGACGATCACGCAGAGCGGCGAGACCGCGGACACGATCGCGGCACTGAAGCACGCGCGCTCGCTCGGCATGGCGCACACCTTGACGGTCTGCAACGTCGCGACCAGCGCGATGGTGCGCGAATGCGCGATGGCGTACATCACGCGCGCCGGCGTCGAGATCGGCGTCGCCTCGACCAAGGCCTTCAGCACGCAGCTGGTCGGTCTGTTCCTGCTGACGTTGGCACTGGCGCAGACGCGCGGCCATCTGACCGACGCCGACGAGGCGACGCACCTGAAGGCGCTGCGCCATTTGCCGCTCGCGGTCCAGGGCGTGCTCGCGCTCGAGCCGCAGATCATCGCGTGGAGCGAAGAGTTCGCGCGCAAGGAGAACGCGCTCTTCCTCGGACGCGGCCTGCACTATCCGATCGCGCTCGAGGGCGCGCTGAAGTTGAAGGAGATCAGCTACATCCACGCCGAGGCCTATCCGGCCGGCGAGCTGAAGCACGGCCCGCTCGCGCTCGTGACTGCGCAGATGCCGGTCGTCGCGATCGCGCCGAACGACGCGCTGCTCGAAAAGCTGAAGAGCAACCTGCACGAGGTGCGCGCGCGCGGCGGCGAGCTGTTCGTGTTCGCCGACGCCGACTCGCAGATCGAGTCGGGCGAAGGGCTGCACGTGATCCGCATGCCGGAGCACTACGGCGTGCTCTCGCCGATCCTCCACGTCGTGCCGCTGCAGCTGCTCGCGTACCACACCGCGTGCGCGCGCGGCACCGATGTCGACAAGCCGCGCAACCTGGCGAAGAGCGTGACGGTCGAGTAGGGCGCTGCCCATCGACCTTCGGCCCTTGCAGAGCGCGCCGCAGGTACCTGCGCAAGAATGGGCCGGATGAGCCGCGAAGACCTGGCCACTCCCCTCGAGGCCCGCCCGACAGCGGCC
>JBDSAB010000341.1:0-15777 GCA_039922395.1 Caldimonas sp. | reverse complement strand
CTTCATCTCCGGATTGGCCGGGTCGAGCTTCAGGAAGGCCTCGGTGATCGTCTTCGTGATCGCCGGATCCAGATTCGGCCGCACCGTCCAGTTGTAGTCGTAGTACGGCGGCGTGATGGCGAGCACGCGCACCTTGGCGGCGTTCTGGTTGTTGGTCTCGACCAGCTTGTCCATCACCGAGGCATTCAGCACGCCCGCCTCGGCCCGCCCCGATGCGACGAAGGCGACGGTCGCGTCGTGGGCGCCTGAGAAGGCCACCGACTTGAAGTCGCGTTCGGGATCGATGCCGGCCGTGAGAAGGTAGAAGCGCGGCATCAGGCTGCCCGAAGTCGACGACGGTGATCCGAAGGCGAATGTCTTGCCCTTGAGGTCGGCCAGGGTCTTGGCGGGGCTGTCGAGCGGCACGATGAAGCGGCTGGTGAACTTCTCGTCCTCGGCGCGCTGGACGATCGGCGTCGCGCCACCGTTGGTGCGCAGCCGCGCGTGCACGTAGGTGAAACCGCCCAGCCAGGCGAGGTCGATCTTGCCGGTCGCCAGGCCCTCGACGACCGCGGCATAGTCGGTAACCGGGGTGAACTGGACGTCGAGACCGGTCTCCTTCTTGAGGTAGTCGCCGAGCGGCTTGAACTTGCGCTGCAGCTCGGTTGGCGCCTCGTCGGGGATGGCAGAGACGCGCAGGACGGTCTGTGGCTGTGCCCAGGCGGCTGGTGCGGCGACCAGGCCGAGTGCGATCGCCGACGCGGCGATGACGGTACGGCGGATCATGGTGAGTTCCCTGTTGGTTGGTGCATGCGGGGTGGCGGTCGGAACCCGACGAACACATCGCTGCGGCCGGGTTGAGGAAGTTGCGGTCGCGACGGTGATGAACGCGTTCATGGGTGGCGAAGGAGCCGCCACGCAGTTTGCGGCTGGCAGAGCCAGGCATTCGGTGGAGTGTGCCAGCGCTCTCGTCCTGCTGCAGGAGGCGGGTATTGCCGGCCGCAACGAGAAACGCTCAGCCCGCTCTGGTCCGACTTCCTTTTGCTGCGCTCCCCCTGCGGCCGTACCGGCCTGTCACCAGATGCGCGCTTGCCCGTTCAAGAGTTCGCAATGCGGCCCCTCCGATCGCCCACCTCGGCGGCCCGCGAATCGGCCACCACGCCCCATCCAGATACAACCTCTTGACGCTACACAGCTAGCGAGGAGCACCGGTCTTTGGCACCGTCGCGGTCAGCCGGCGTTCGTGGAAGGCCTGGAGGCGCAGCAACTCGGAGGCGATCGGCGAAGGGAAGCCCTTGCGGCCGCCGCGGCGATCGACCAACAGGTCGTTGAAGACGTCGTGGGTCTGTCCGATGTCGTCCCAGCAGCGGGCAAGCCGATTGGCGATGCGCGGATATACGTTGCACAGTTCGAGGGGGCGCATCGCTGCCGGCAGGCTGCGGACCCAGGCGTGTGCAGCGGGGGACAGCGTGTCGTCCTGCGCATTGCGCAGCGCGCGTGCAGCCGGTCCGTGCGTCGTGGCGGGAGCCGCACGGATCGGCGTCCGCGGCTTGAAAAGATCGAGGAACTTCATGAGAGCGACGATGCTTCGGGCAGCTGCCGATGGCTCGGCCCGGATCCCGCAGGGAAGGGGTCTGCCACCTTGCACCGATCCTAGCCGCGCAAGGCGACCGCACCGAGGCACCCGGCGTCCATCCCTGCCACTCAGTTCACGATGCGGCCGTGCATTGGCCCTGAGCCGCGGGGCTGACACAGGGTGCAAGGTGGCGACGCCCGGCCGGCACCTCGCCCGGCTGCGCCCTCAGGCGTTCGTCATCACCAGCTTGCCGCGCACCTTGCGGCTGCCCATCAGTTCGTAGGCGCGCATCAGTGCGTCCATCGGCAGGCGCTGGTCGATCACCGGCTTGACCTTGCCCTCGGCGTACCAGCGCGCCAGTTCGGCGAGCGCGGCGGCATGCGCCTTGGGCTCGCGGCGCGCGAAGTCGCCCCAGAACACGCCGACGATCGAGGCGCCCTTCAGCAGCGCGAGGTTCAGCGGCAGGGTCGGAATGCCGCCCTGCGCGAAACCGACGACGAGGTAGCGCCCGCGCCATGCGATCGAACGGAACACCGGTTCCGCCAGGTCGCCGCCGACGGGGTCGTAGACCACGTCGGGGCCCTTGCCGCCGGTCAACGCCTTGAGCTCCTCGCGCACGTTCCCGCTGGCGTAGTTGACGGTCGCGTCGGCGCCGATCTGCCGACACAGTTCGAGTTTCTCGTCGCTCGACGCCGCCGCGATCACGCGGGCACCGGCGACCTTGCCGATCTGGATCGCCGCGGTGCCGACACCGCCGGCCGCGCCGAGGACGAGCAGGGTCTCGCCCGCCTCGAGCGCGCCGCGATCGAGCAGGGCGTGGTGGGTCGTACCGTAGGTGAGGATGAAGGCGGCGGCATCGTCGAAGGCGAAGCCCTCCGGCAACGGCATGACGAGCGCCGCCGGCACGCAGGCATGCGTCGCGAAGCCGCCGGTGCCCCCAAAGGCCGCGACTGCATCACCTGGCTTCAAGTGACGAACGTCGGCGCCGACTGCTTCGACCACGCCCGAATACTCGGATCCCGGCACGAACGGCAGCGGCGGCTTCATCTGGTACTTGTTCTGCACGATCAGCAGGTCGGGGAAGTTCAGGCTCGCCGCGCGAATCGCGACGCGCACTTCGCCGGCTCTCGGTTCGGGCGTCGGCAGTTCCTTCCAGGTCAGCGCCTCGGCGCCGATCGGGTTCTCGCAAAGCCATGCATGCATTCGATGGTCTCCTTCGTTGCGGCAAATGATACGCAGTGGACCAGCCGCTGCTTTTCGCCGCAGGGCGACTCCCTACAATCGAACGATGCGCATCCTGATCGCCAACGACGACGGTTATCTGGCTCCCGGACTGGCCGCCCTGGTGGGCGCGTGCGAAGGGCTCGGCGAGCTCGATGTCGTCGCTCCCGAGCAGAACGCGAGTGGGACATCGAACTCGCTGACCCTGAGCCGTGGGCTCTCGGTCTACACCGCCAGCAACGGCTTTCGCTACATCAACGGCACGCCGTCGGACTGCGTGCACCTGGCGATGTCGGGCCTGCTCGACCAGCGTCCCGACCTCGTCGTTTCGGGCATCAACAACGGCGCCAACATGGGCGACGACACGCTCTATTCCGGCACCGTCGCCGCGGCGATGGAAGGCTTTCTGTTCGGCATTCCGGCGATCGCCTTCTCGCAGGTCGAGAAGGGTTGGGCCCACCTCGATGCGGCCGCGCGCGTGGCCCGTCAGGTCATCGAGCAGGTGCTGCGCGAGCCGGTCGGTCACAAACCGTGGCTGCTCAACGTCAACATCCCGAACCGGCCCGACGCCGATCGGCTCCCGCTGCAGATCACCCATCTTGGCCGGCGCCATGCCAGCGAGCCGGTGATCCGGCAGACCAGTCCGCGCGGCGACGTGCTGTACTGGATCGGGCCGGCCGGCGATGCGCGCGAGGCCGGTCCGGGCACCGACTTCCACGCGACATCGAATGGGGCCGTCTCCGTCACGCCGCTGCAGGTCGACCTGACCGAACACAAGCAGCTGCAGGTCTGGCGCGACTGGCTTGGCAAGGCCCCCGCGTGAGCGAACCGCCGGCGCGGTCTCCGAAGTTTCCGCTGCGCCTCGATCGCTTCGGCCGCACCGGCGGCGCGCCTGCGAAGGTCGAAATGTTGCGTCCGCAACGGCCGCTGGCCCATGCGCACGAGGTTTCAGCACAAACGCGCAAGCCCTCGGGGCTCGGCCTCGATTCGGCCGGCGTGCGGCAGCGGATGGCCGATCGGCTGCGCCTGGCCGGCATCGTGGACAAGAGCGTGCTCGACGCGATGGCTGCGGTGCCGCGCCACCTGTTCGTCGACGGCGCACTGGTCACGCAGGCCTACGAGGACACCAGTCTGCCGATCGGACACGGGCAGACGATCTCGAAGCCGTCGGTCGTCGCCCGCATGATCGAGCTGCTGCAAGGCGGTGTGAACGCGCGCGCCCGCCGCGGGCTCGGCAAGACGCTCGAGATCGGCACCGGCTGCGGCTACCAGGCTGCGGTGCTTGCGCGGCTGTCGAATCAGGTGATCTCGATCGAACGCCTGCGTTCGCTGCACGACAAGGCGCGCGAGCTGCTGGCATCGTTGCGGGCCCACAACCTGCGCCTCGTCTACGGCGACGGGATGCTCGGGCATGCGCCGAACGCACCCTACGACAGCATCATCGCAGCGGCGGGCGGCGCCGAAGTGCCGCCCGCCTGGCTCGAACAGCTTGCAATCGGCGGTCGGCTGGTCTCTCCGGTCCAGGAAGGCGCCGGCTCCCGGCAGGTGCTCGTCGTCGTCGATCGCACCGAGTCGGGCTTCGACCGGTCGACCTGCGAAGTGGTCCAGTTCGTCCCTCTAAAATCGGGCCGAGACCGCTGAAGGCGAACGAGTTGGTGAATGGTTTCGGGATGCAGGGGATGAGCCGGGCGAGGTTCGTGATCGCGATCCTGGCCGGCGTGGTGGCGGTCGGCTGCACGACACGGCCCCACCGTGCCCCGGTCGAGGATCGGATGGCTGCACCGAAGCCGGTCGCCGTCGCGGTAGCGACTCCGGTGACGGGCACGCCCACAGTCGAGGCGACCGTGGTCCCGCTGCCGGGTGCCGAGAACGCCGGCAAGGCCGGCTACTACATGGTCAAGCCCGGTGACACGCTGAACCGCATCGCAGCCGAGAACGGCCAGAACCCGAGAGATCTCATCAAATGGAATGGGCTTGAGAACCCGAATGTCATCGAGGTCGGGCAGGTTCTGCGCGTCGTTCCTCCCGGCACCGACCCGGCGCTTGCGCAGACGCGGCCGGTGACGCCGGCCCGGGTCGAGACGCGACCGTTGACGGCATCGTCCGCGTCGACCGCAGCAGGCACCACGTCTGCGCCGATCGTGCCGACCGTCTCGAACCCGGCGGCCACGAATCCGACGGCAGCACCGACCCTGCCATCGCCGCCGGTAGCCGCCGCCGCATCCACGCCGGTACCCCAGACTGCAAATGCGTCACCGCCGCAGGCACCGCGCGACGGCGATGAGGACGTGCGCTGGGCCTGGCCGGCAAGCGGCGCAGTGAAGGCGTCGTTCGACGACGCCAAGGTCAAGGGCCTCGTGCTCAGTGGCAAAGCCGGCGATCCGGTGCTCGCGGCGGCCGATGGCCGCGTCGTCTACGCGGGCTCGGGGCTGCGCGGCTACGGCAATCTGGTTATCCTGAAACACAACACGACCTACCTGACGGCCTACGCGCACAACCAGACCCTGCTCGTGAAAGAAGACCAGAACGTCAAGCGCGGGCAGAAGATCGCCGAGATGGGTTCGACCGACGCCGACAGCGTGCAGCTTCATTTCGAGATCCGCAGACAGGGCAAGCCGATCGATCCGGCCAAGCTCCTGCCGCCGCGCTGAGGCGCTGCGTGCAACAGGGGATGTCATGGGCCGACGCCGAGCAACCCCTGCCGCGTCGGCTGCCGACGGCGCATTGAACGGGCACGCCGCCGGCGACACGGGCGCGCCGGTTGGGATGCCGCCGATCGAGATCGATGCCGACGCGATGCCGGCCGCACTCGATGGGGTCACCGCGAAGGGGCTCGAGCGCACCGGTGAGGGCGAGATCGGCAATACGCTGCAGGCCTATCTGCGCGAGATCCGCAAGGCGCCGCTGTTCACGCCGCAGGAAGAATTCGACATGGCGACGCGGGCGCGCCAGGGCGACTTCGAAGCGCGCCAGCTGATGATCGAGCGCAATCTCCGGCTCGTCGTCAGCATCGCGAAGAACTACCTCGGCCGCGGCCTGCCGATGACCGACCTGATCGAGGAAGGCAACCTCGGCCTGATGCATGCAATCGAGAAGTTCGAGCCGGAACGCGGCTTTCGCTTCTCGACCTATTCATCGTGGTGGATCCGCCAGCACATCGAGCGCGCGATCATGCATCAGGCTCGGCTGGTGCGGTTGCCGGTCCACGTGATGCGCGAGCTGAACCACGTGCTGAAGGCGCGCCGCGCGCTCGAGGCCGCGTTCGAGGGCGATGGCGATCGGCGCGCCAGCGCCGAAGACATCGCGACCGCACTGGGCCGCTCAGCGCAGGAAGTGGCCGCGTTGCTGAAGCTGGCGGAGGTGCCGACCTCGCTCGACGCGCCGCTCGACTGGCGCGACGGCGGCAACGGCTCGGAGTCGATGCTCGACCGGGTGGTCGACGACAGCGCGATCGATCCGATGGCGTTGACGCTCAGCAACGAGGTCGAGAGCCTGCTCGAGATCGGCCTCGGCGAACTGAACGACCGCGAACGTGAAGTGCTCGCCGGCCGCTACGGCCTGCGCGACCGCGAGGCCGAGACGCTCGAGGTCCTGGCTGCGCGACTCGATCTGACGCGCGAGCGCATTCGCCAGATCCAGCAGGAGGCGCTCGCGAAGCTGCGCCGCCGCATGATCCGCAACGGCGTCGACCGTGACTCGCTGTTCTGAGCGCCCACGCACCGCATACCGCGCTCCTCAGCCTGCATGTCGTCCTGGCCAGTCCTCGTTTTCGACATCGAGTCGATTCCCGATATCGCCGGCCTGAGGGCTCTGCGCCAGAGCGGCAGCGACGCCGACGACGCTGCGGTCTACGCCAGCGAGCTGGCGCAGCGCAAGGAGACGGGCAAGAGCGACTTCATGCCGCTGCACCTGCAGCGCGTTCTCGTCATCAGCTTCGTGTTTCGCAACGCCGACGGCATCCGCGTCCATTCACTGGTCGACCGCGAACCTGAAGGCAAGAGCCAGGAAGGCAAGCTGATCCAGAGCTTCTTCAACACGATCGAGCGCCACGTGCCGCAGCTGGTGAGCTGGAACGGCGGCGGCTTCGACCTGCCGGTGCTGCACTATCGCGGCTTGCGCCATGGCGTCGTCGCTTCGCAGTACTGGGACATGGGCGAGGACGATCGCGACTTCAAGTGGAACAACTACATCGGCCGCTACCACCTGCGCCATCTCGACCTGATGGATCTGCTCGCGATGTACCAGCCGCGGGCGAGCGCGCCGCTCGATGCACTCGCCAAGCTGTGCGGCTTTCCAGGCAAGCTGGGCATGGACGGCTCGGCCGTCTACCCGGCTTATCTCGAAGGTCGCACGGAAGAGATCCGGCGCTACTGCGAGACCGACGCGATGAACACGTACCTGCTGTACTGCCGGTTTCAGAAGATGCGCGGCGGCTTCAACGACGTCGAGTACGCAACGGAAATGGCGTTCGTGCGCCAGTCATTGGCCGGCATCGACGAGCCGCACTGGCGCGAGTACCTGGCGGCGTGGCCGGAGACGGTCTCCTGACCGCCGCGCCCGATCACATCGACGCTTCGAGCATCGCGACGTAGTCCGCCCGGGTCGCGAGGCGCGGGTTGGTCTTGTGGCAATGGTCGGCCATCGCGCCGTCGATCACACGCTCGAAAAGGTCGGCTGTGACGCCGAGAGCGGCGAGCCCAGTCGGCAGGCCGAGCCGGGCGTTCATCGAACGGATCGCCTCGGCGATGGCGTTGCCTTCTGCATCGCAAGAGGGCAGGCCCATCGCCCGCGCCATCCGGTCGAGGCGGCGCTCCTTGACGATCGATTCGGCGCTCGCGTTGAACTTGACGACCGCCGACAGGAACATTGCGTTCAAGGTGCCGTGATGCAGCTTCGGGTTGACACCGCCGAGGCTGTGGCTGAGGCTGTGGACGCAGCCGAGCCCTTTCTGGAATGCCATCGCGCCCTGCATGCTGGCGCTCATCATGTTCCAGCGCGCTTCGCGGTCGTGGCCGTCGCGCGTCGCGCGCTCGATGTGCGCCCAAGCGCGCTCGAGGCCGTCGAGCCCGATGCCATCGGCCGGTGGATTGACAGCCGGCGCCATGAAGGTCTCCATGCAGTGCGCGATCGCATCCATTCCGGTCGCTGCGGTCAGACCTGGCGGCAGGCCGAGGGTCAGCTCCGGATCGCAGATCGCGGCCTTCGGCACCAGGTGCCAGCTGTGAAAGCCGAGCTTGCGGCCGTCGTCGACGATCACGATCGCACCGCGCGCCACCTCGCTGCCGGTGCCCGCGGTCGTCGGCACCGCGATCAGCGGCAGCACGCGTTCGCTGATCTTCGGGCTGCCGCCTTCGATCGTCGCGTAGGTCTTCAGCGCGCCGTCATGGGTTGTGGCGATCGCGAGGCCTTTCGCGAGATCGATGCTCGAGCCGCCGCCGACCGCGATCAGGCCGTCCGACTGGTGCGCGCGCAGCACCTCGACCGCCGCCCGCACGGCGGCTTCGGTGGGATTCGACGGCGTCTGGTCGAACACGGCGTGCGGCATGCCGGCGAGCGCCGCGATCGCGCGGTCCAACACACCGGCCGCGCGCACGCCAACGTCGGTGACGATCAGCGGCCGCCGGATGCCCGCGCGCTCGCACTCGGCCGGCAGCAGCTTGACCGCGCCGAAATCGATCTGGATCTGGGTGATGTAGTTGATCTGGGCCATGGCGTCGACGGGGTTCGTGAAGTCTGCGAAAGATCCAGTCTGGCACACTCGCCGCCGCTCCTTTCGCACCTTGGTGCAACCGCCATCCGGCTGCCGCCCGACCGCCATGAACCGAACCGAATTCCGATTCCTCGACCGCCTGCGCGTCCGCTGGGCCGAGATCGATGCCCAGAAGATCGTCTTCAACGGGCACTACCTGATGTACTTCGACACCGCGATCGCCGGCTACTGGCGGGCGCTGGCGATGCCCTATGCGCAGACGATGGACTACCTGAGCGGCGACCTGTTCGTGCGCAAGGCGACGATCGAATACGAGAGCTCGGCGCGCTACGACGACGTGCTCGACATCGGCATCCGCTGCGCGCGCATCGGCACCTCGTCGATCCTCTTCAACGGCGTCGCCTTCCGCCAGGACCAGGTGCTCGTGACCTGCGAGCTGGTCTACGTGTTCGCCGACCCGCACACGCAGAAGTCCAGGCCGGTCCCGCAGCAGCTGCGCGACGTGCTGCAGTCGTTCGAAGCCGGCAAGTCGATGGTCGACGTGCGGACCGGCACCTGGGAGACGCTCGGGCGCGACGCGCGCGAGATCCGCACCGAGGTCTTCGTCGACGAGCAGAAGATTCCGGCCGACATGGAATGGGACGATGCCGACACCGGCTGCATCCATGCGGTCGCGTTCAATCGCTTCGGCGCGCCGCTCGCCACCGGTCGACTGCTCGAGCACGTGCCCGGTGTCGCCAAGATCGGCCGGATGGCCGTGCGGCAGACGGTGCGCGGCAGCGGCGTCGGCCGGGCAGTGCTCGACGCGCTGCTGCAGGCGGCGAAGCAACGCGGCGACCGCGAAGCGGTGCTTCATGCGCAGCTCAGTGCCGCGTCGTTCTACGTTCGTGCCGGATTCACGACACGTGGCCCGGTTTTCGATGAAGCCGGCATCCCGCACGTGGAGATGGTGCGCAGCCTTTGAACGCGCACCGTCGGTCGGCGTTCGATCAGGCTTCGACGACTTCGGACAGCGTCGACTCTGCAGTGCTTTGCCGCGGGCCCGCCGCTGGCGGCCACGCATCGACCGTCGTCCGACGGAGGCGAGGGCGGGCGCTTCGGTCGGCCGAGTACGTGCGCTCGAGCACGTGGGTGCGGTCGCCGGTGTCGCTCCGTTCGGTGATGAGCAAGGTCGAACAGCGCGTGCCGTAGCCGCGCGCCGGCATGTCGACGAACGCGCTCGATAACTGGCGCTCGATCTCCTTGGGCATTCCGGTGTCGGGCAACGCAGCGTCGGCGGCGAGCGAACGATCGCCAAGCGCATCGAACAGATCGCGCGTCAATGCATCGATCGAATCGGCGGTGTCGAGCGATTCACGAAGGCGCCGCTTCAGGTCGACCACCTTCCTCCACGGCGTGTCGAGCTCGGCATTCGACAGGCCGTGGATGCCCTGCTCGAGCGGAACCGGCGCGATGCCGCGGTTGGCGGCCCAGAACCAGCGCCCGGTCGACGCATCCGCAGCAATCAGATTGAAGCCGTTGTGGCGACGCGATTCGACGTGCGCCCAGAACGTCTCGGGGTCCTCCGATCCGATCAACCAATCGGTGACGATCCGTCCGCGCGACTCCGCAGCCGGGTCCTGTTGCGACGGTGCGCGGATGTTGGTCAGCATCGCGAGGCGTCCAGCGGCCGTCAGGCCCATCCAGGTGCCGCCGGCCTCGAGATCACGACCGCTGAGCAGAAGCGGAACGTCGGCGGCGGGCGACCACCAGCCGAGCGGCTCGGTTGGCCGCGCGTAGAACTCGTCGCGGTTCGCCGCGACAACGATCGGAAAGCGCGCATGGACGCCGAGCGCCAGCGCTAGGAGGCACATGCGACGAAAACCTCGATGTGGCGTTCGCCGTCGATCCGCGTGAGATGGCGTGCTGCTTCGCGCTCGATGTCGGTCTGCAGCGCGGCACTGACACCGGCCGGTTCGAACTGCGGGTCCATCGCGTAGACCTCCATCCAGGTCGATCGACCGCCGCTCGCGTCCGGGCGGCGCAGCAGCCGAGTCACCAGACCGGGTGTCCGCGCGCGCAGCGCCCATTGAAACTGCAGTGCTTCGGCTTCGGCAGCGGCCGCGTCGCCTTCCGGCACCCTGTAGTACACATACAGCTCGCGCATCGACTCAGGTCAATGCGTAGGGCAGCTCGGCCGGGCGCAATGCTGGCCCGTCGATCGAGCCGAGGTGCAAGGTTCCGCTGTCAACGGCGGCGATCTTCGCCTCGATCAACGCACTCCAGCCCTGCTGTGGATGCGGCGCGCCGTTGACCACCAGGCCGGCCGGCTGGTCGGCGTCGTCGGGGTGGAAGACCTCGATGCCCGGGCGCATCGGCGCATCGGCGTCGAACAGGAACATCCTGCGCTTGATCGTTCCGCGGTACTGGCTTCTCGCGACGACTTCCTGCCCCGGATAGCAGCCCTTCTGGAAATCGACCCCGCCGATCAACTCGTAATTCAGCATCTGCGGCACGAACCGGTCGACCGTCGCCGACTCGATCGTCGGGATACCGCTCTGCACTTCGAGCCAGCGCCAGTGATCGAGCGGAATCTCGGATGCATGCGCATCGGTCGAACTATCCGGGGACAACGCGACGCGCACGCAGCGTGCGTTGCCTGCCGCGTCGGGCAGGCGCAGCACGCGGCCACCATCGATGTCGTGCAGGGTCCACGGCTTCGACCCTGCGATCAGCGCGTCTGCGGCGGCGCCAACCATCCCGATCAGGCGCACATCAGCGCTCGCATCGTTGAGTTTGCATTGCGCCCGCAGCACGAACATCGAGAGACGCTTTAACGTCGGTGCCAGTAGGTCAGCAGCGCATGCCAAGAAAACATCGTCGTCGGCAGCTTTCCAGACGACGAAGCTGGCCTGGAGCCGCCCTTTTGCAGAGCAAAATCCGGCCAGTCGGGCCTCGTTCGGGCCGAGCCCGGCGACATCGTTCGTCAGCTGGCCCTGCAGAAACTTTGTCGCATCGGCACCGCGCGCGCGAATGACCCCGAGATGGGTCAAAGGCACGGCGCCCGCAATCGGCATGGGGCTGTTCATGCCCCGATTATCATCAGCGCCCGTGACTCTTCTGCCCGCGAGGTTTCGTTGCCTTCGCAGGCCCGCGCGGGTTGATCGATGAAACTCTGGCGCGTCCTCCTCGTCCTCCTTCTGTTGCTGTGCGGCGGGCTCGCCGGCGGCATTTACTGGTGGCTGAACCGGCCGCTGCCGCTTGCCGCCGACACCGTCGAGACGTCGATCGAGTTCGGCACGTCGCCGCGCGACATCGCGATGCAATGGGTGCAGGCCGGCGTGCAGTCGTCGCCGATCCTGCTTTACGAGTGGTTCCGATGGTCGGGCGAGTCGCGCAAGATCCGCGCGGGCAGCTACGAGATCGGTCGCAACACCACGCCGATTGCGCTGTTGAACAAGATGGTCCGCGGCGACGAGACGCTGGCTGTCGTCCGCTTCACGGAAGGCTGGACGTTCCGGCAGGTGCGCCTCGAGCTGGCCAAGGCGGATTCGCTGAAACCGACCACCACCGCGATGAGCGATGCCGAGATCATGCAGGCGATCGGTGCACCGGGCGTTCCGCCGGAGGGGCGCTTCTTCCCCGACACCTATGCCTATAGCAAGGGCAGCGCTGACCTCGCGGTGCTGGCGCGCGCCTATCGCGCGATGCAAACGCGCCTGCAGGGCGCCTGGGCCGAACGGACGCCGGACACGCCTTTGAAGAGCGTCGACGAGGCGCTGACGCTTGCCTCGATCGTCGAGAAGGAAACCGGCCAATCAGCCGATCGCGGACGCGTCGCCGGCGTCTTCGTGAACCGGCTGCGGGTCGGCATGCCGCTGCAGACCGACCCGAGCGTGATTTATGGACTCGGTGCCTCGTTCGACGGCAACCTGCGCAAGCGCGATCTGCAGGCCGACACGCCGTACAACACGTACACCCGAGCCGGACTACCTCCGACGCCGATCGCGATGCCGGGCAAGCACTCGCTGCTTGCCGCGGTGCGGCCGGAGGCGACCAAGGCGCTCTATTTCGTCTCGCGTGGCGATGGCAGCAGCCAGTTCAGCGAAACCCTCG
The DNA here is from genome assembly GCA_039922395.1 of Caldimonas sp. Lineage (GTDB taxonomy): Bacteria > Pseudomonadota > Gammaproteobacteria > Burkholderiales > Burkholderiaceae_C > Schlegelella_A. The sequence continues at coordinate 3,196 of JBDSAB010000341.1, read as the reverse complement.
CCGAGCATAATCGCGCGGTCAATCGCTACCAGCGCAAATAGGCAGTCGTGCCCGGCAGGTTCATCACGTTCGAAGGCATCGACGGCGCAGGCAAGTCGACCCACATCGAGGCGGTCGCCGCTCATCTTCGTGAGCGCGGGCACTCGGTCGTTGCGACCCGAGAGCCCGGCGGCACCGAACTGGCCGAGGCGCTGCGCAAGCTGGTCCTGCACACGCCGATGGATACGCTGACCGAAACCCTGCTCATCTTCGCGGCGCGCCGCGACCATGTGACGAATGTGATCACGCCGTCGATCGTGCGCGGCGCCATGGTGTTGTGCGACCGCTTCACCGACGCGACCTTCGCGTACCAGGGAGGAGGGCGCGGGTTCGATGCCGACGTGCTGTCGCAGCTCGAGACGTGGGTACAGGGTGACTTGGAGCCCGATCTGACGCTCTGGTTCGATCTCGATCCCGCTTTGGCGCTCGGCCGCGCGGCTGAAGCGCGCGCGCCGGATCGATTCGAGGAACAGGACCTCAAGTTCTTCGAGCGCGTGCGCGCCGGCTACGAGGCGCGACAGGCCCGGCATGCGAGCCGGTTCGTGCGCATCGACGCCGCTCAGGATCGAGCGGCCGTCCGGCGACAGGTCGTCGCCGCCTTGGAGGCGCGCGGATGGTAGACACCGACGCATCGTTGCCGTTGCCATGGCTCGACGAACCGCTCGAGCGCGCGCTGCGGCAAGGTGCGCACGCGTTGCTGCTGCATGGTCCGGAGGGGATCGGACAGTTCGAGCTGGGGCTGACGCTCGCAAAGGCCTGGTTGTGTGAGGGCACAGCCGATCGACGCTCGCACGGTGCGGGGTGCGGCGTCTGCCGCAGTTGCCACCTGGTCGCAGCCCGCTCGCATCCTGACCTGCTGGTGCTGATCCCCGAGCTCCTCCGCGAGTCCCTCGGCTGGGCGAGCGCGGGCGAGGGCGAGGAGGGCGGTTCCGAAAAGGTCAGCAAGGCGAAGCCCAGCAAGGAAATCAAGGTCGAGGCCGTGCGCGCCGCCGTGAGCTTCGCGCAGACCACGTCGGCACGCGGGCGCGGCAAGGTCCTCGTTCTGCACCCGGCCGAACGCATGAACGCCATCGCCGCGAACACGCTGCTGAAGACGCTGGAGGAGCCGCCGGGAAGCGCCCGCTTCGTGCTCAGCAGCGCGGCCCCGGATTCGCTGCTGCCGACCATCCGAAGCCGCTGCCAGGCGCTGCGGCTGGCCCTGCCGCCGCAGGATGTTGCTGCGGCATGGCTGTCAGCTCGCGGCGTGAACGACGCCAGTGCGCTGCTGGCCGCCTGCGGCGGAAAGCCGCTGCAGGCGCTCGAGTGGCACGAAGAGGGCATCGACGCGAAGTTGTGGCCGAAGATTCCGGCGTTGCTCGCGCGCGGCGACGCTCTGCCGTTCATGGCCTGGCCGCTGCCGCGTCTCGTCGAGACGTTGCAGAAGGTGTGTCACGATGTACTGAGCGTCAGCGCTGGCGCGGCACCGCGCTACTTTCCGGAAGGGTCGGTGAGGGCGGCCGGGATCGACGCGTTGGGTACCTGGTGGCGTGACCTGCAGCGGATCGCAGAGCACGCCGAGCATCCCTGGAGCGCCGGCCTGATGGTCGAGGCACTGGTCGATTCGGCTCGAAAAGCACTGTCAGAACCCGCTGTCTCCGGGCGTCGGAGCGGGGTCAAGTCGGTACACTTGCCGGCATGAGCGAACCTCCCCTGCGTCCTTCGGCCGGAGCGGGCACCGCCGTGGCTTCGGCTGCATCGGCGGTCGCGCGCCCGAGCGTGATCCAGTTGGTGTTCCGCGAGAAGGGCGCGCTCTACGCGGCGTACATGCCTCTCTTCGCCGATGGCGGTCTGTTCGTGCCGACGACCCGCGAGTACAAGCTCGGCGAGGACATCTACCTGCTGCTGTCGCTGCCCGAAGACCCGCAGCGCTATCCGGTCGCCGGCAAGGTCGGATGGATCACGCCGGCCAACGCATCCGGCGGCCGCACGCAGGGCGTCGGGGTGAAATTTCCGAGCGACGAGAAGACGCGCGCGTTGAAGCAGAAGATCGAAGAGGCGCTCGGCACCATGCTGCAATCGGCCAAGCCGACGCAGACGATCTGACCCCCGGCGCCGCGCGACCCGGCGCAGCCTTCTTCGATGTACGTCGATTCGCATTGCCATTTGAGCTTTCCGGAACTCGCCGCGCGCGTGACGGAAATCCGGGCTGAGATGGCGGCGGCGGGTGTCGACCGAGCGCTCTGCATCTGCACGACGCTCGAGGAGTTCGACACCGTGCACGCGCTGGCGACCACCTACGACAACTTCTGGTGCAGCGCGGGCGTCCACCCCGACAGCGAAGCGGTCCGCGAACCAACGGTCGACGCCCTCATCGAGCTGGCGCACCGACCCAAGGTCGTTGCCATCGGCGAAACAGGGCTCGACTACTACCGGCTCAACGGCCGCAGCGTGGCTGACATGGCCTGGCAGCGTGAACGCTTTGCCGTTCACATCCGAGCCTCGATCGCGACTGGCCGGCCGTTGGTCATCCACACCCGCAGCGCCTCCGACGACACGCTGGCGGTGCTCGAAGGCGAAGAGGGACACCGCGCTGGTGGCGTGTTCCATTGCTTCACCGAAACCCGGGACGTGGCCCGCGCGGCCCTGGAGCTGGGCTTCTCCATCTCGTTCTCCGGCATCCTGACGTTCAAGTCCGCGCATGAGCTGCGCGAGGTCGCCCGCATGGTGCCTATGGACCGCTGCCTGATCGAGACCGACAGTCCGTATCTCGCGCCGGTCCCGTTTCGCGGCAAGGTCAACAGCCCCGCCTACGTCCCGTGGGTGGCGCGCCAGCTGGCGGAGATCAAGGAGATCGACGTCGCGGAGGTCGCCGCGCAGACGACGGCGAATTTCGAGCGCTTGTTCTTGTCACGCGAGGGCTTGTCGAATCCAAGTCCGGAAGCGCGAAACGACTTTAACTAAACCTTCCATCTCGTTGTGCCGCCTGAAAACGCGCGGCGCGCTAGTTCAGGCCGGACTTCGATCTCTGACTGGTCGCACCGGCAGTCTTTCTCAGGCCTGAGATGCACTGACACGCCGAGTACGACTCTGCCTGACAGTCCAGATGGCTCTGTGCCAACTTTCGCTTTGCTGTCGTGGTGCCTAAAGTTGCTTGCAGCAAAAGAGCTCGTTGGGAGAA
>JBDSAB010000340.1:0-2998 GCA_039922395.1 Caldimonas sp. | reverse complement strand
TCGCCGTATTCCTGCCGATCGGCTTCATGGGCGGCATCGTCGGCAAGTTCTTCCACGAGTTCGGCCTGACGATCGTGGCCGCGGTGCTGATCTCGATGTTCGTCAGCTTCACGCTCGACCCGATGCTGTCGAGCATCTGGAACGACCCGCAGGCGCACGGCGTCCACCACGGTCCGCCGGTCACCCGCTACGACCGCACGATCGGCCGCGTCACCGCCGTCTTCGACCGCTTCACGCAATGGCTCGGCGACGCCTACCAGGGCATCCTCGGCTGGTCGCTGCGCCATCGTCTGGCGACCCTCGGCATCGCGCTCGCGACCTTCGTCGGCAGCTTCTTCATCATCCCGGTGCTCGGCGCCGAGTTCGTGCCGAAGGCCGACTTCTCCGAAACGCAGCTCAACTTCTACACGCCGGTCGGCTCGTCGCTCGAGCTGACCGAAACGCGGGCGAAGCAGATCGACGCGGTGCTGCGCGAGCTGCCCGAGGTCCGCTACACCGTGACGACGATCAACAGCGGCCAGGCCGCCGGCAAGATCTACGGCGCCACCTATGTGCGCCTGGCCGACCGGCACGAGCGCCAGCGCGGCGTCAACGAGCTGATCGTGCCGCTGCGCGAGCGGCTGGCGCGCATCCCTGGCATCACGGTGACCAACATCGGCGTCACCGACCTCGGCGGCGGCAAGAGCCTGCAGTTCTCGATCCAGGGCACCGACCTCGGCGAGCTCGAGCGCCTGTCGAAGACGATCATGGCCAGGCTCGCCGCAATCCCCGGGCTGGTCGACCTCGACAGCACCCTGAAGCCCGACAAGCCGACCGTCGCGATCGAGGTGCGCCGCGATGCCGCCGCCGACGCGGGCCTCAATGTCAACATGCTCGCGAACTCGCTGCGCACCCTGGTCGCCGGCACGCTGGTCGGCAACTGGCGCGCGCCCGACGGCGAGAACTACGACGTCAACGTGCGCCTGACGCCGGACAGCCGCAACGAGATCGGCGACCTGCAGCGGATGCCGATCAACGTCGCCGCGGCGGCCGACGGCTCGGCGCGCGTCGTCCGGCTGTCGCAGGTCGCCGACGTGCGCGCGGCGACCGGCCCGAACCAGATCAACCGGCGCGACCTGAACCGCGAGATCAACGTCGACGCCAACGCGTTCGGGCGCAGCTCCGGCGACGTCTCGGCCGACATCCGCAAGGTCCTCGACGAAGTGAGCTGGCCGCCCGGCTACCGCTACAGCTTCGGCGGCTCGACCAAGAACATGAACGAGTCGTTCGCCTACGCGGTCGGCGCGCTCGGCCTCGCGGTGATCTTCATCTACATGATCCTGGCGAGCCAGTTCCGCAGCTTCCTGCAGCCGCTCGCGCTGATGAGCTCGCTGCCGCTGACCCTGATCGGCGTCGTCCTCGCGCTGCTCGTGTTCCGTTCGACCCTCAACATGTTCTCGATCATCGGCGTCGTGATGCTGATGGGCCTGGTCACGAAGAACGCGATCCTGCTGATCGACTTCGCGATCCGTGCTCGCAGCGGCGATCACGGCGAGGCCCCGCTCGCCCGCGAGGCCGCGCTGCTGCATGCCGCGCGCGTCCGGCTGCGCCCGATCCTGATGACGACCCTGGCGATGATCTTCGGCATGGTGCCGCTCGCGTTCGCGATCACCGAGGGCTCGGAGCAGCGCGCGCCGATGGGCCAGGCCGTGATCGGCGGCGTGATCACGTCGTCGCTGCTGACCCTCGTCGTCGTGCCGGTCGTCTACTGCTATCTCGACGACCTGGGCCGCTGGGCGGCGCGGCGCTGGCGTGGCACTTCGGTCGGCGGCACCGCCGCGGTCGCGGCCGGCGCGCCGAAATAAACTACCCGTCCGCATCGCGTCCCTGCCATGAACATCGAACAAGCCCGCTTCAACATGATCGAGCAGCAGATCCGCACCTGGGATGTGCTGGATCCGGGCGTGCTCGAGCTGCTCGCCGTCGTCAAGCGCGAGGACTTCGTCCCCGCCGCGTACCGCGCGATGGCTTTCGTCGACACCGAGGTGCCGCTGCCGAACGGCCAGAGCATGCTGGCGCCGAAGGTCGAGGCGCGCCTGCTGCAGGAGCTCGGGGTGCAGCGCCACGAGCGCGTGCTCGAGATCGGCGCCGGCTCCGGTTACATGGCGGCGCTGCTGGCGCACAAGGGTCAGCACGTGACCACCTTCGAGATCGATTCCGAGCTCGCCCGCCTGGCCAGCGACAACCTGCGGCGCGCGTGGATCACCAACGTCACGGTGCTGCATGCCGATGCCTCGCGCACGGTTCCCGACGACGGCCCGTTCGACGTCATCGTGCTGTCGGGCTCGGTGTTCGAGGTGCCGCGCTCGCTGCTCGCGCAGCTGAAGCCGGGCGGCCGGCTGACGGCGGTCGTCGGCCAGCTGCCGATCATGCAGGCGGTGCTGGTCACGCGGAGCAGCGAATCCGGGACGTCGACCGTCGAGCTGTTCGACGCCGTCGCTCCGCGCCTGACCGGATTCGGCGAACCGTCGCGCTTCGTCTTCTGATGAAGGCGCTGGACGGGCCGGCGCTCGTCGACCTCCACGCTCGCAGCGCGGCGACCGGCGCTGCCCTCCTGCTGCTCGACGTGCGCGAGCCGTGGGAGGTCGAGCTCGCCGCGATCCGGCTCGACGGCGCGACCGCCGCGTTCATCCCGATGGGCAGCGTCCCGGACGCCCTCGATTCGATCGACCGATCGCAGTCTGTCGTCTGCATCTGTCATCACGGCGCCCGCAGTGCGCAGGTCGTCGCATTCCTGGAGCGCAGCGGCTTTGGTTCGGTCTATAACCTCGCCGGCGGCATCGACGCCTGGTCGATGACGGTCGATCCGGCCGTGCCGCGCTACTAGAAAAACGAACCCGAGGGATACGCATGTCCGCTTCGAGCCTCCGCCGCACGCCGATCGGCATCGCCCGCGCCGCGCGCACCGCCGTGCTTGTCGCCGGCGCCGTGTCCGGGTTGGGCAGCGCGCAGGCGCAGA
>JBDSAB010000339.1:0-4757 GCA_039922395.1 Caldimonas sp. | reverse complement strand
GCAACCAATCTTGCGTTCAGCAAATTCGTGGCAGTTGCTCACCGATCGGCATGTCGACGATGCGTTCGCCGCCAAACCGGCTGCGCAGCGTCACGACGGCGGTCGGGCTTGCGTGCACCTCGCCGAGGATCGTCGAGTCGACTCCAGCCGGATGCGTTCGCATAGCCTCCAGAACGGACCGTGCGGCGGTTTCCGGAACGACGGCGACCAGCTTGCCCTCGTTGGCGAAGTAGAGAGGATCGAGGCCCAGGATCGCACACACGCCACGCACCTCTTCGCGAACAGGCAGCTGCGTTTCGTCGACAACGATTCGCACCTGCGAGGCGCGCGCGAATTCGTTCAGGACAGAGGCCAACCCACCCCGCGTCGCGTCGCGCAGGCAGTGGATGTCGGCGCATGCCTCCAGCATCGCTTGGACGAGTTCGTGGAGCGGCTGGGTGTCGCTCGCGATCGCGGCATCGAGTCCGAGTTCGCCGCGCGCATTGAGGATCGTCGCCCCGTGATCGCCGATGAAGCCACTGACCAGAACGGCGTCACCCGGGCACGCACGGTCCGCCCGGATGTCGATGCCGGAGCCGATGACACCGATGCCCGCGGTATTGACGAACAGCTTGTCGGCCGCACCGCGATTGACCACCTTCGTATCGCCGGTGACGATCTTCACGCCGGCCGCGTCGGCGGCGCGTCGCATCGATTCGGCGACTCGGTCGAGCACGTCGATGGGCAGTCCCTCCTCGACGATGACGGCGCAGCTCAGGGCCAGGGGAATTGCACCCCCCATCGCCAGGTCGTTGATGGTTCCGTTGACGGCGAGGCTGCCAATGTCGCCGCCGGGAAAGAACAAGGGGTCGACAACGTACGAATCGGTCGTGAAGGCGAGCCGGTCGCCGCGGGCGAGCATGTCCGCAAGCGGCAACCGCGCCTGGTCCTCGCGACCGCCCGTCGCGCCGAAGCGGCGGACGAACACCTCGTCGATCAGGTCGTGCATCGCCTTGCCGCCACCGCCGTGCGCCATGGTGATGGTGGGTCCGAGGTTGCGGCGGCCGGCCGTCATGCCGCGGTGACTTCGATCACCCGCCGGCCGTGCGCGTAATGGGCCGCGCAAGAGCCTTCGGATGAGACCATCAACGCGCCGATCGGTGTCTCGGGGGTACAGGCGCTGCCGAACACCTTGCATTGCCAGGGCTTGATGACGCCCTTGAGCACTTCCCCGCACTGGCACGCCTTGGGGTCGGCGATGCGGACGTTCGGCGTCGCGAACCGGCGCTCTGCATCGAAATCCGCGAACTCCTTGCGCAAGCGGACGCCCGAGTGGTCGATCGAGCCGAGCCCGCGCCATTCGAAGAACTCGCGCAGCTCGAAGACCCGGCCGATCGCAGCCAGCGACTGCGGATTGCCGGCTTCCGGGACGGCCCGCGCGTACTGGTTCTCGACCTCGCAGCGTCCCTCGTCAAGCTGGCGCAGCAGCATCCAGATCGACTGCAGGATGTCGAGCGGTTCGAACCCGGCCACGACGATCGGTTTGGCGTAGTGCCGTGCGATGAACTCGTAGGGTCGGGTGCCGATCACCATGCTGACGTGGCCCGGCCCGAGGAAGCCGTCGAGCATCAGCTCCGGCGAATCGAGGACGGCCTTGATCGTCGGAACGATCGTGATGTGGTTGCAGAACACCGAGAAGTTGCCGACCCTTTCGGCCCATGCCTGCAGGATCGTGAGGGCGGTGCTCGGCATCGTCGTCTCGAAGCCGAGCGCGAAGAAGACGACCTGTCGGCCCGGGTTGTCGCGGGCGATCTTCAAGGCGTCAAGGGGCGAATAGATCATTCGCACATCGGCCCCATCGGCGCGCGCCTGCAGCAGGCTCTTCTTCGAACCGGGGACTCGCATGGCGTCGCCGAAGGTTGCAAAGATCACCTCGGGCTGCTCGGCGAGGGCGATGCAATCGTCGACGCGCCCCATCGGCAGGACGCAGACCGGACAGCCGGGCCCATGCACGAGTTCGATCGACGGCGGCAGCAAGTCGGCGATTCCGTACTTGAAGATCGTGTGGGTGTGTCCGCCACAGACCTCCATCAGCTGAAGCGGCCGCGAGCGGCCGGCGGCGATCTGTGGGGCCAGCCGCTCGATGCAGCGCAGCAGCGCCTGGGCGGCAATGGGATCCTGGAATTCGTCGACGTACTTCATGACGCGCCGGCGCTGCCGCGCGTGTCGGCCAGCAGGGTGTGCACCAGGTCCCAGACGATGTGATACGCCGCGACGTGCGCCTCCTGGACCCGATGGATGCTGTCGCTTCTCACGATCAGGCAATGGTCGACATCCGCGCTCTTAGCCATCGCGCCGCCGTCGCCACCGCTCAGGGCGATCGTTCGCATCCCCATCGCTTTTGCCTGCGCGAACGCCGCAAGAAGATTCTCCGAGTTGCCGCTCGTCGAGACGCCGATCAGCGCATCACCGGCAGCAGCCAGAGAGATCAGCTGGCGCACGAAGACATGGCTATAGCCAACGTCGTTTGAAACGGCACTCAGCATGGCCGTGTCCGCGCATAGGTTGATCGCCGCCAACGCGGGACGACCGACCGTGACCGGATGCAGAAACTCGACCGCGATGTGGCTCGCGTCGCAGCTCGAGCCTCCGTTGCCCATGGTGAAGAGCCGGCCGCCGTGCCGGTACACATCGGCGAGGCTGCGAGCCACGGCCCCGATCCCGGCGCCGTTCGTGGCGAAGAACTCCGACTTGACGGCGACGCTGTCGGCGGCCTTGGCGCGGACCGACTCCAGTAAGAACGCGTCGAGTCCGGCCGGGTCCGAGGCGTGACCGTGCATGAACGGATAGAGCGCCTTCAGATGCGGGTCGGTGGGGATCATGAGGCAGCCCGCCCGGCGTGCTCCGCGGCGAGCTGCGGCTCGATTTCGCCGAGCGCCGCCAGCAACTCGAGCGTCTTGCGAGCCTCGGCTTCGTCGATGCGGCTCATCGCGAAGCCCACGTGAATGAGTACCCAGTCGCCGATGCAGGACTCGACGGGGTGGTCGTCGTCGACGATGCAGGCCAAGCTGACCTCGCGCGTGGCGCCGCCGACCCGAACTCGCGCCAGCCGGTTGGCGGAATCGGTGATCGCGATCACCTGGGCCGGGATGCAGACGCACATGCGCTTCCTTTTCCTAGGCTTCGTCGATCCAGCGCGCGGCGGCGACGACGGCCTGTCCGAGCGAGAGGCCACCGTCGTTCGCGGGTACGAGCGCCGGCGAGAGCACCGTGAAGTCGAGCCTTCGAAGGGCTGTCTGGAGCCGTTCCAGCATGATCGCATTTTGGAAGACGCCGCCGCCCAGCGCGATGCGATGCTCCCAGGGATCGGCGTGAAGCTCGGTCAGCCTTTCGGCCATCGCGACGATTGCATCGACAAGACCGACGTGGAATCGAGCGGCGATCGTTCCGATCGGCGTGCCGGCGACGAGGTCGTCGAGGAGGCATGGCCAGAGCGGTCCGGTGTGGATCTCCGAATCGCTCAAGCCGAACTCGTAGCCAATCTCCCCAGCGAGTGCCCCCGCATCGACGTGCGCCTCGAGCTCGATCGCGGCCTGGCCCTCGTAAGTGGCGTGGTCGCACACGCCGATGAGCGCGGAGACGGCATCGAACAGGCGGCCGCACGAGCTCGTCAACGGGCTGTTGACACCGGTGCGCTGCATCGCCGAAAGGGTGGCCACGGGTCGCTTGGCAAGTGCCTTGCCGAAAGGAAGCGTTGCAGCGCAACGCTGTATCGCCTCGGGCTGCGTTTGCAGGTAGGACCAGCCCATTCGCCAGGGTTCGCGGATCGCCTGCTCGCCGCCCGGCATCGGCACCGGTCGGAGCGACGCCAGGCGCCGGGATGACCGGTAGTCGACCTGCAGGAATTCGCCGCCCCACAGCGTTCCATCGTCACCCCAGCCGAGGCCATCCAGGGCGATGCCGAGGACGGGTGGCGCGGCGAGGGGAACCGCATGCTCGGCGAGGCACGCTGCGATGTGGGCGTGGTGATGCTGGACTTCGATGAGGTCGAGGCCCTCGTCCGCGGCCCAATCACGGCCGATCCGGCCGGCACGGCCAGTCGGATGGCGGTCAATGGCAAGCACCTGCGGGCGCTCTGCGAACAGTTGTTCCTGCAGGGCGATCGTGGTGCGCAGCGCCGCTTCCACCCGCAGGTTGCCGAGATCGCCGATGTGCTGCGACAGGGTCGCCCGTCCCTCACGGACCACGCAGATCGTGTTCTTGAGCTCTCCACCCAGGGCCAGGACCGAAGGCGCGCGCGCGAATCCGGGAGGCAGCGGCAGCGATGCAGGTGCATGGCCGCGACCTCGCCGCAGGAGGCGCGATTGACCTCCCACGACGCGTGCGACCGAGTCGTCGACGCGGTTCACGATGACCCGGTCATGGAGCAGGAAGGCATCGGCCACGCCGGCGAGCGTCGCGATGGCGTCTGCATCGTCGATGCATTGCGGCTCGTCGCCCAGGTTGCCGCTGGTCAGCACGACGGGCGCATCGAGTCGTGCCATCAGGGCGTGGTGCAGCGCCGTGTAGGGCAGCATGAAACCCAGCGTGCGACAAGCCGGGGCGACCGACCCTGCCAGGCGTTCGCGGCCGTTCGCCGCCAGCAGGACGATCGGGGCAGCGGCACTCTGCAGTAGCTGCGCTTCGTCGGACGAAAGGTGGCAGAACCGCTCGACCATTGCGAGGTCGCGCGCCAGCACGGCGAACGGCTTGGCCGGCCGGCGCTTGCGCTCGCGCAG
>JBDSAB010000338.1:0-5310 GCA_039922395.1 Caldimonas sp. | reverse complement strand
CCGCCGACGTGGTGAAATTGGTAGACACGCTATCTTGAGGGGGTAGTGGCGAAAGCTGTGCGAGTTCGAGTCTCGCCGTCGGCACCATCTCAATGCTTCTCGAACCCTACCTCCCCGTCATCCTCTTCATCCTGATCGGGGTGGCGGTCGGCGTCGCGCCGCAAGCGCTCGGCTTTCTCCTCGGCCCGCGCCGGCCCGACCAGGCCAAGAACTCGCCCTACGAGTGCGGCTTCGAGGCGTTCGAGGACGCGCGCATGAAGTTCGACGTGCGCTACTACCTGGTCGCGATCCTCTTCATCCTGTTCGATCTCGAGATCGCCTTTCTTTTCCCGTGGGCGGTGGCGCTGCGCGAGATCGGCCCGGCCGGCTTCTGGGCGATGATGATCTTTCTCCTCATCCTCGTCGTCGGTTTCGCCTACGAGTGGAAAAAGGGCGCCCTCGACTGGGAATGATGAATGGCTCTTGACGGCGTTCTCAAGGAAGGCTTCGTCACGACGAGCCTCGATTCGGTCATCAACTGGTCGAAGACCGGCTCGCTCTGGCCGATGACGTTCGGCCTCGCCTGCTGCGCCGTCGAGATGATGCACGCCGGTGCCGCCCGCTACGACATCGACCGCTTCGGCATGCTGTTCAGGCCGAGCCCGCGCCAGAGCGACCTGATGATCGTCGCCGGCACGCTGTGCAACAAGATGGCGCCGGCACTGCGCAAGGTCTACGACCAGATGGCCGAGCCGCGCTGGGTGATCTCGATGGGCTCGTGCGCCAACGGCGGTGGCTACTACCACTACAGCTACTCGGTCGTGCGCGGCTGCGACCGGATCGTTCCCGTCGACGTCTACGTTCCCGGCTGTCCGCCCACGGCCGAAGCGCTCCTCTACGGCGTGCTCCAGCTGCAGGCCAAGATCCGGCGCGAGAACACGATCGCGCGCTGAGCGCACCCGACGATGAGCAAGCTCGACATCTTGCAGGAAGCGCTCGTGGCCGGTCTCGGCGATCGCGTCAGGAAGCTCGATCGCGCCCTCGGCGAGCTGACGCTCAGCGTGGCGGCCGCCGACTACCTCGGCGTCGCGACGACGCTGCGCGACCAGCCCGAGCTGCAGTTCGAGCAGATGATCGACCTGTGCGGCGTCGACTACTCGAGTTACCGCGACGTGCCATGGGAGGGACTGCGCTTCTGCGTCGTCACGCACCTGCTCTCGCTCACCCACAACTGGCGCCTGCGCCTGAAGGTCTTCTGCCCCGACGACGACGTGCCGCAGATCGCCTCGCTCACCGACGTCTGGAGCGCCGCCAACTGGTATGAGCGCGAGGCCTTCGATCTGTTCGGCATCATCTTCGACGGCCACGTCGACCTGCGCCGCATCCTCACCGACTACGGTTTCATCGGCCATCCGTTCCGGAAGGACTTTCCGGTCTCGGGAACGGTCGAGATGCGCTACGACCCCGAGCAGAAGCGCGTCATTTACCAGCCGGTGACGATCGAGCCGCGCGAGATCACGCCCCGCGTGATTCGCGAAGACAACTATGGCGGCCTGCACTAGCCATGGCCGACATCAAGAACTACACCCTCAATTTCGGCCCGCAGCACCCGGCCGCGCACGGCGTGCTGCGCCTGGTGCTCGAGCTCGACGGCGAGGTGATCCAGCGTGCCGACCCGCACATCGGCCTGCTCCACCGCGCCACCGAGAAGCTCGCCGAGACGCGAACCTACATCCAGTCGCTGCCGTACATGGACCGGCTCGACTACGTCTCGATGATGTGCAACGAGCACGCCTACTGCCTGGCGATCGAGAAGCTCATCGGCGTCGACGTGCCCATCCGCGCCCAGTACATCCGGGTCATGTTTGCCGAGATCACGCGGCTGATGAACCACCTGATGTGGCTGGGCGCGCACGGCCTCGACTGCGGCGCGATGAACATCTTCATCTACTGCTTCCGCGAGCGCGAGGACCTGTTCGACATGTACGAGGCAGCTTCCGGCGCGCGCATGCACGCGGCCTATTTCCGGCCCGGCGGCGTGTACCGCGACCTGCCGGATTCGATGCCGCAGTACAAGGAATCGAAGATCCGCAACACGAAGGCAACCGGCGCGCTCAACGAGAACCGCCAGGGCTCGCTGCTCGATTTCATCGACGACTTCGTGACCCGCTTTCCGAAGATCGTTGACGAGTACGAGGTCCTTCTGACCGACAACCGGATCTGGAAGCAGCGCACCGTGGGCATCGGCATCGTCACGCCGGAGCGTGCGTTGAACCTCGGCTTCACCGGCCCGATGCTGCGCGGCTCGGGGATCCTCTGGGACCTCCGCAAGCACCAGCCGTACGAGGTCTACGAGCACATGGATTTCGATATCCCGCTCGGCGTCAACGGCGACACCTACGACCGCTACCTGGTGCGGATCGAAGAAATGCGACAGGCCAACCGGATCATCAAGCAGTGCGTCGATTGGCTGCGCAAGAACCCGGGGCCGGTGATCACGGGCAACCACAAGGTCGCGCCGCCGTCCCGCCTCGAGATGAAGTCGGGGATGGAGGACCTGATCCACCACTTCAAGCTGTTCTCCGAAGGCTTCCGGGTTCCGGAGGGCGAGGCGTACGCGGCGGTCGAACACCCGAAGGGCGAGTTCGGCATCTACATCGTCAGCGACGGCGCCAACAAGCCGTACCGCCTGAAGATCCGCGCGCCTGGCTTCCCCCATCTGGCGGCGCTGGACGAGATGGCACGCGGGCACATGATTGCCGACGCGGTCGCCGTGATCGGCACGATGGACATTGTCTTTGGAGAGATCGATCGATGAGCGCCGCGCACGGCCGCCCGAAGCAGCGCTCGCTCCCGCTTGGCGGGAACGCGCGCAGCGCGAGGGTGCCCTCATGAGCGAACCCGTCCAGCCCACCATCCCGGGCAGCGCTTCGCCTGCCACGCCCGGCGGCGCTGCGCCCGGCACGCCGGCCGGGACGCCGCGCGCGGCGCCGGCGGCGACAGTGGTCCCGCCGCTGCCGGTTTCCGAGGCCGGCATGAAGGCGTTTGCGCGCGAAGTCGCCAAGTACCCGCTGGAACAGAAGGCGTCCGCGGTGATCGCCTGCCTCGCGATCGTGCAGCGCGAACGTGGCTGGGTCTCCGGCGAGAGCGAGGCCTTCGTCGCCAGGTACCTCGGCATGCCCGAGATCGCGGTGCACGAGGTCACGACCTTCTACAACATGTTCAACCAGCATCCGGTCGGCCGCTTCAAGCTGAACGTCTGCACCAACCTGCCTTGCCAGCTGCGCGAGGGCCAGGTTGCGCTCGAGCACCTGTGCACCCGCCTCGGCGTGGAGGAGGGTGGCACCACCGCCGACGGCCTCTTCACGGTACAGAAGGCCGAGTGCCTCGGCGCCTGCGCGGACGCGCCCGTGATGCTCGTCAACGACCGGCAGATGTGCAGCTTCATGACACCCGAACGCCTCGACGAGCTGGTCGCGATGCTGGCGTCGCACGCCGTGATCGAGAGGGCCGCCTGATGCTCGACCTTTCCAAGTTCCAGGCCACCGGCGACGAGACCTGCTTCCATGGCCGCCACCTCGGCGCGCAGATCTACGACGGCCTCGACGGCAGCAACTGGCGTCTGAAGGACTACGAGGCGCGGGGCGGCTACAAGGCGCTGCGCAAGATCCTCGACGCCACTGGTGGCGCGACGATGACGCCCGAGCAGGTCATCGCCGAGGTCAAGGCGTCGGGCCTGCGCGGCCGCGGCGGCGCGGGCTTTCCGACCGGCCTGAAGTGGAGCTTCATGCCGCGCATGTATCCGGGTCCGAAGTACCTGGTCTGCAATTCGGACGAAGGCGAGCCGGGCACCTGCAAGGACCGCGACCTCCTGATGTTCAACCCGCACATGGTCATCGAGGGCATGGCGATCGCGGCGTACGCGATGGGCATCAAGGTTGGCTACAACTACATCCACGGCGAGATCTTCGAGGTCTACGACCGCTTCGAAGAGGCACTCGACGAAGCGCGTGCCGCCGGATACCTCGGCGACAACCTGTTCGGCTCGGGCTACTCGTTCCAGCTGCACGCGAGCCATGGTTTCGGCGCCTACATCTGCGGCGAGGAGACTGCGCTGCTCGAGTCGCTCGAAGGCAAGAAGGGCCAGCCGCGCTTCAAGCCGCCGTTCCCGGCGAGCTACGGCCTTTACGGCAAGCCGACGACGATCAACAACACCGAGACGTTCGCCGCTGTGCCGTGGATCATCATCAACGGCGGCCCGAAGTACCTCGAGATCGGCAAGCCGAACAACGGCGGCACGAAGATCTTCTCGGTCGTCGGCGACGTCGAGAAGCCGGGCAACTTCGAGGTGCCGCTCGGCACGCCGTTCCCGAAGCTGCTCGAGCTCGCCGGCGGCGTGCGCAAGGGCCGGTCGCTGAAGGCCGTGATCCCGGGCGGCTCGTCGGCCCCGGTGCTGACCGGTGCCGTGATGATGGACACGACGATGGACTACGACGCCATCGCGAAGGCGGGCTCGATGCTCGGCTCGGGCGCTGTGATCGTGATGGACGACAGCCGCTGCATGGTGCGCAGCCTGCTGCGCCTGTCGTACTTCTACATGCACGAGAGCTGCGGCCAGTGCACGCCGTGCCGCGAAGGCACCGGCTGGCTGTTCCGGATGGTCGACCGCATCGAGCACGGGCACGGCCGGATGGCCGACATCGAGCTGCTCAATTCGGTCGCCGACAACATCCAGGGCCGCACGATCTGCGCGCTCGGCGACGCGGCGGCAATGCCGGTGCGGGCGATGATCAAGAACTTCCGCGACGAGTTCATCCACCACATCGAGCACAAGACCTGCCTGGTCGGTGCGCCGGTTCACAGCGCGGCCTGACCCGGACCTGACATGATCGAAATCAATCTCGACGGCAAGACGGTCGCGGTGCCGGAAGGCAGCATGGTGATGCATGCGGCCGACAAGGCCGGCACCTACATCCCGCACTTCTGCTATCACAAGAAGCTCACCATCGCGGCCAACTGCCGCATGTGCCTGGTCGAGATCGAGAAGGCGCCGAAGCCGATGCCGGCCTGCGCGACGCCGGTCACGCAGGGCATGATCGTCCGCACGAAGAGCGACAAGGCGATCAACGCGCAGCAGGGCGTGATGGAGTTCCTGCTGATCAACCATCCGCTCGATTGCCCGATCTGCGACCAGGGCGGCGAGTGCCAGCTGCAGGACCTCGCGGTCGGCTACGGCGCGTCGTCGTCGCGCTACGCCGAGGACAAGCGGGTCGTGTTTCCGAAGGACGTCGGCCCGCTGATCTCGATGCGCGAGATGAACCGCTGCATCCA
>JBDSAB010000337.1:0-8581 GCA_039922395.1 Caldimonas sp. | reverse complement strand
ACGTAGTAGGTGTCCTGAAGCTGGATGTCGATCGGCGCCATCGCCAGGATGAGCCCGGTGAAGCCGCCCATCGTGAAGACGAAGATGAAGCCGACGGCCCAGAGCATGGGCGTCTCGAAGGTCATCGAGCCGCGCCACATCGTCGCGATCCAGTTGAAGACCTTCACGCCCGTGGGCACGGCGATCAGCATCGTCGCGTACATGAAGAACAGCTGCCCGGTGACCGGCATGCCGGTCGTGAACATGTGGTGGGCCCAGACGATGAACGACAGGATCGCAATCGAAGCCGTCGCGTAGACCATCGAGGTGTAGCCGAACAAGGGCTTCCTAGCGAACGCCGGGATCACCGCGCTGACGATCCCGAACGCCGGCAGGATCATGATGTAGACCTCGGGGTGGCCGAAGAACCAGAAGATGTGCTGGTACATCACCGGATCGCCGCCGCCGGCCGGATTGAAGAAGTGGGTGCCGAAATGGCGGTCGGTCAGCGTCATC
This sequence comes from Caldimonas sp., assembly GCA_039922395.1. GTDB lineage: Bacteria > Pseudomonadota > Gammaproteobacteria > Burkholderiales > Burkholderiaceae_C > Schlegelella_A. Next base: position 8,086 of record JBDSAB010000337.1, on the reverse strand, counting down.
GTGATCGCGCCGGCGAGGACCGGCATCACCGCGATCAGCAGGTAGGCCGTGATCAGCCAGGTCCAGCTGAACAGCGGCATCTTCATCAAGGTCATGCCGGGGGCGCGCAGGTTCAGGATCGTCACGATGATGTTGATCGACCCCATGATCGAGCTCGCGCCGAGGATGTGAAGCGCGAAGATGCCGGCGTCCATCGACGGGCCCATCTGCAGCGTCAGCGGCGCATAGAGCGTCCAGCCAGCGGCAGGAGCGCCGCCCGGCATGAAGAACGAGCTGACGATCATGATGGCCGCCGGGATCAGCAGCCAGAAGCTCAGGTTGTTCATGCGCGCGAACGCCATGTCGGCAGCGCCGATCTGGAGCGGCACCATCCAGTTCGCGAATCCCACGAACGCCGGCATGATCGCGCCGAACACCATGATCAGCCCGTGCATCGTCGTCAACTGGTTGAACAGTTGCGGGTTGACGAACTGGAGGCCCGGCTGGAACAACTCGGCCCGGATGCCCAGCGCCAGGATGCCGCCGATGATGAACATGGTGAAAGAGAACAACAGGTACATCGTGCCGATGTCCTTGTGGTTCGTCGCATAGACCCAGCGCCGCCAGCCGTGCGGATGGCCATGGTCGGCGTGTTCGTCGTGGTGGCCGCCTGCGTGGGCGCCGGGGTGGTCGATGATTGCACTCATGTGATTCCTCTTGGCGGCTTACTTGCGCGACGCGGCGACTTCGGTCGGCTGGACGATCTGGCCCGTCGCGTTCGACCAATGGTTCTTGGTGTAGGTGATCACCGCAGCGATCTCCGTATCGGTCAATTGCTTCCAGGCCGGCATCGCACCATTGTTCTGGCCGTTCAGCAGCACATGAATCTGCTTGGTCTTGTCGGCATCGAGCACGGTCGGCGAGCCATCGAGGGGCTTGATCGGGCCGCCGCCCTTGCCCGTGGGCAGATGGCACACTGCGCAGTTCGAGGTGTAGACCTTCTCGCCGCGGGCCGCGAGATCGGCGAGCGCCCAGACCTTGCTCGGGTCATCGGCCAGAGCCGCCGCTTCCTTCTTCTTTCCATCGACCCACGCGGTGTAGTCGGGCTGCGAAAGCACCTTCACATGGATCGGCATGTAGGCGTGCTCCTTGCCGCAGAGCTCATAGCACTGGCCATAGTAGTCGCCGACCTTTTCAGCCCGAAACCACGTGTCGCGCACGAAGCCGGGGATCGCGTCCTGCTTGACGCCGAGCGACGGCACGCCGAATGCGTGGATCACGTCGTTCGCGGTCGTGATGATCCGGACCTTCTTGTTGACCGGAACGATCAGCGGGTTGTCGACCTTCAGCAGGTAGTCGTCACCGGAAGGCTTGCCGCTATCGGACATCTCGCGTTGCGCCGCGTCGAGCGTCGACAGGAAGCCGATGCCCTCGCCCTCGCCGTTCAGGTAGTCGTAGCCCCACTTCCACTGGATGCCGGTCGCCTTGATCGTCAGGTCGGCCGCGCTGGTGTCTTTCATCGCGACGACGACCCGCGTCGCGGGCAGCGCCATGAAGATCACGATCACGAACGGCACCACGGTCCAGATGATTTCGACGGTCGTGCTCTCGTGGAAGTTGGCCGACTTCGCGCCACGCGACTTGCGGTGCTTGAAGATCGAATAGAACATCACGCCGAACACGCCGATGAAGATCACCGTGCAGATGATCAGCATGAAGTTGTGCAGCCAGACCTGGTCGCGGCCGATCTCGGTGACCGACAGCGGCAGATCGAGCTGATTGATCCCCGGCCCGCCGGCGAGATCTTTCAGCGCCAACGCCGGACCGCAGGCGAGAACGGCGCCGGCCGCCGTGCCGAGCCGCCCTGCGGAGTGCCAGATTGCTTTGAGGGTCTTCATGGTTGCCACTTCAGTTCAAGTTCTTCTGCAGATGCATCGTCGGCCGGCGCCGTCGCCGGCTGCGGCCGGCCTTGCCAGCGCCGCAGCGCCCATCGCAATTCATCGGCCAGCTGGCGACGCAGCTCCGGACGCACGAAGCGGCCCACCGAGATGCGACGGCCCTGGCCGGAGAGTTCGATCAGCGAGCGATCGCCGGTTTCAGGTTCGACCCGCACCCACGCCGGCGCAAACTCGACTTGCTCGACACGAGGGCCGCTGATGCGACGCACGATCAGCCGGCCCGGCCGCAACCGAATCAGCTCGCTGTCGGCGGCATGCCTCGCGTACAGCAGCAACGCAGCACCCACCGAAAGCATCTCGAGCCCTGCGAACGGCATCACGAGGACCGCGCCCTGGATCCAGAACGCAACCGCGACCGCCAGCGAGATGACGCACAGCGAGAGGTACAAGGCGAGGAGCTGGCGCGGCGCCAGCGAACAGTTCCGCTTCAGCAGCCACTGCACGGAGCCGTCGCCCACGCCGGATACCGAGCCGAAATGCAGCTGCCGTGGCGGCGACGCGTGCAGGCCGGGGGCCGGTGAAATGAATGCCGTCATTCTGCGGTTGCTGTCTGGTATTGAAGGTCGCGTCGCGGTGGCGATCCAGCGCGACGCTGCAGTGAAGACACCCAACGAAGCAGCCTTGCAGCCGAGCACCCGATCAAACGTCAGATTTTAGCTCACGCTCATTCGACCACCGGGCCTGTCAGGTTCGGCGAGCCCGCGGTCGGCATCAGGACGACGGTGAACGCTTGCCGGATCGCACCAGCGCACGCATGTCATCGAGCGAAACCGTCGTCGGCCGGTCCGCGCGAAGCCGCGGGGCTGCCTTGAAGGCATGGCCATACGCGATCTCGAAGCTCAGCCCGAGGCTGCCGTCATCTCCGCGCAACGATTCGAGTGCTTCGATCAGTTCAGCGCGCCAGTGCCGCGAGCGCAGACCGGCCAGCCGGCCCGGCCGGGTGTTGCGGCCGAGCACGCGCAGCTCGCGCAGCAGCGCCTCGGGGTCCTTCCAGCGCAGGCTGAGCGTCTCCTGGTCGGTCACCGGATCGGCGAAGCCAGCCGCCACCATCATGTCGCCGAGATCGTGCATGTCGATGAAGTCGGGTGTCGGGGCCGGCCAGCCGAGGCGCCGGTACAGATCGCGCAATTCCTTCAGCGTGCCCGGTCCGAGGCACGAGAACATCACGAAGCCGTCGATCGCGAGCAGACCTTCCCAGCGCTCGAACAGCGCGGGTGGATCGGCGACCGCGTGCAGCATCATGTTGGCCCAGACGAGTTGCACGCCGCCACGCAGATCGTCCGTATCGAGCACGACCTCCGGCGCAGCGCGTCCCCAGCCGCGTGTCGACCACCACGGCCGCGCCACCGTGGCCGAAGTGCGCGCGCGCAGCATCGGACCGGGTTCGACCAGCACGCGCTGCGCCTTCGGATAGATCCGCTCGAGCACGTCGCTGCCGGCGCCGAGATGACTCCACCAATCGATCAACCGCTCCGGCTTCATCCGGATGATCTCGAGTCGTTCGCCCATGCGCCGTGCGACCTCGCCGTGCAGCCACGGCGGCGATGGCTGCTGCGCCAGGCGGCGCAATGCGGCCTCGGTCGCGACATGATCGAAAGGCCGAGCGGCAGCGAGCGAGGGGTCGGCCATGGACGGGGCAGTATATTGAGCCGTGCCATCGCTTCGAGGCTGGAACGACAGATCCCCGGCGTTTGCGCCGGCCAGCCTGTGCGCGGTCTGCGAAGGCTGGGGCGAGGGCCGCATCTGCGGTCCTTGCCGGGCTCGGTTTGCGGCGCCGCGGCCGCGCTGCGACCGTTGCGCTATCGAGGTTTCGGAGGGCGTCCAAACCTGCGGCGCCTGCCTGACCGACCCGCCTCCGTTCGATTCGACCATCGCCGCCACGACCTACGGCTTTCCATGGGATCGGGTGATCGGCGCGTTCAAGTTTCACGGCGCGCTCGATCTGACGACCGCGCTGGTCGACCTGATGGCGAACGCGAATGACGCACGCGGGACTGGAACGCCAGCTCTCCTGCTGCCGGTGCCGCTGAGCCGCGAACGGTTGCGCGAGCGCGGCTACAACCAAGCTTGGGAACTGGCCCGCCGACTCGCCCGACGCTGCCATTGCGAGGCCGATCCCAACCTCCTGCTGCGCATCAAGGACACGCCCCATCAGCTCGCGGCGCCACCCGAGCGTCGCGCCGCGAACGTGCGCGGCGCATTCGCGATCGAGCCGCGCCGGCGCAGGGAAGTCGAGGGCCGCAGCGTGACGCTCATCGACGATGTGATGACCTCGGCGGCGACCGCCTCGGAGGTCGCGCGCGTGCTGCGATCGGCTGGCGCCGCGCGGGTCGATGTCTGGGTCGTCGCCCGCACGCCGCGCGCCGACGACGCGCACTGAACGCCGCCACGAATCCGCTCGCGATGTTCAACATCGTCCTGGTCCATCCGGAGATCCCGCCGAACACCGGCAACGTGATCCGGCTCGCCGCCAACACCGGCTGCATCCTCCACCTCGTCGAGCCACTCGGCTTCTCGATGGACGATCGGCTGCTGCGTCGGGCCGGCCTCGATTACCACGAGTACGCTGAAGTCCGACGGCATGCGTCATGGGCCGCGCTGATCGCGTCGTACGCGCCACCGCGGGACCACCTGTTCGCATTGACGACGCGCGGCAGCCGCCCGTTCGCCAACATTGCGTTTCAGCCCGGGGACTGGTTGGTGTTCGGGTCCGAGACGGCCGGCCTGCCCGAAGCACTGCGGGATTCGATTCCGGACATCCAGCGCGTCCGCTTGCCGATGCGGCCGGGGCAGCGCAGCCTGAACCTCAGCAATGCGGTCGCGGTCGTGGTGTTCGAAGCCTGGCGCCAGCACGGCTACGCCGGTGGCGCCTGAACGGCTCAGAGCTCCGGTCGCGCGTCGCGCGACATCAGCTCGAGCAGCGCATCGGCCGGCTTCAACGCACCTTCAAGCACCGCGACGACCGCCGCAGTGATCGGCATGTCGATGCCGAGCGCCCCAGCACGTTGCAGCACGACGGGCGCACTCGACACGCCTTCGGCGACATGGCCGAGCTCAGCCAGGATGCGCGCCAGCGGCAGACCCTCGGCAAGCCGCAGCCCGACAGTCCGGTTGCGCGACAACGCGCCGGTCGCGGTCAGCACCAGATCGCCGAGCCCCGACAGACCCATGAAAGTTTCAGGCGGCGCGCCAAGTGCGACGCCAAGCCGCGTCATCTCGGCGAGCCCGCGGGTAATGAGCGCCGCACGCGCGTTGAGGCCGAGGTTCATGCCGTCGGCGATGCCGGTCGCGATGGCGAGCACATTCTTGACCGCGCCACCGACCTCGACGCCGATCGGGTCAGCCGACGTGTAGATGCGCAACCGGCCGGCATGCAGCGCATCGACGGCCCGCTGCGCAAGCTGTGCATCGGCACTCGCCGCGACGAGTGCGGTCGGTTGCCCGCGCGCGACCTCGAGAGCGAAGCTCGGGCCGGACAGCACGCCGACGCGCGCGTTCGGCACGACCCGCTGCGCAACCTCGTGGCCGAGCCGCCCGCTCGCGTGCTCGAAGCCCTTGCACAGCCACAGCACGCCCGGCGCGTCACGCGGCAAGCGTTGCAGCATCTCGTCGAGCGCGGCCATCGGCGTCGCGATCAGGATGAGCCCGCCGGCAGCGTGGTCGACAGCTCGATCGAAGTTGGCCGTGAGCTGCAGCCCGGCGGGCAGCTCGACGTCGCTCAGGTAGCGCGCATTGCGCCGCGTCGCGACCATCTGTGCGGCTTGGCCGGCGTCGCGCGCCCACAGCATCGTCGGGTGTGCGGCACAGGCGTGCACCGCCAGCGCCGTCCCCCACGCACCCGCGCCGAGGACGGTCAGGTTCATCGGGTCAGGCGTTGGCGATCACCGCCGAGCCGTTCGGTCCGGCGCCTCCGGCCTGCAATGCGGCCTGCGCGCGCTGCGCCTCGAACATCGCCTGGAAGTTGACTTCGGTCAGCAGCACCGGCGGGAAGCCGGCGCGGGTGCAGACGTCGGAGACGATCGCCCGCAGATACGGGTAGACGATGCCGGGGCAGGCGATGCCGACGATCTGCTGCAGTTGCTCTTCGGGAATGTTGCGGATCTCGAAGATGCCGCCCTGTTTGGCCTCGACCAGGAACAGCACGCGGTCGTTGACCTTGGTCGTGACCGTCGCGGTCACGGTGACTTCGTAGATCCCTTCGCTGATCGGCTCGGCACCGACTCCGAGGTTGATCTCGACCTGCGGCTGGCCCTGCTCGAGCAGGATCTTCGGCGAGTTCGGCTGTTCGAGCGACAGGTCCTTCAGATAGATGCGCTGGATCTGGAACAGGGGGTTCTGGTTGTCGTCGGCCATGGCGGTCTCGGGTTGGAAGTGGGCGCGCCGCCAATCAGGCGGCGCGGAATGCTCGGACGATTATCAGGCGGCGTCGCCGGCGAGCAGCGGCAGCAGAGCGCCGCGCCGGTCGAGGGCGATCAGGTCGTCGCAGCCGCCGACGTGGGTCTCGCCGATGAAGATCTGCGGGACCGTGTAACGGCCGGTCAGGCGGACCATGTCGGCGCGCTGCGACGGGTCGACGTCGAGGCGGATCTCCTCCATCGATTCGACGCCGCGCTGCTTGAGGAGCGCCTTGGCGCGCTGGCAATACGGGCACCAGTCGGTGCTGTACATCTTGACGGGTTGCATCGGTCTGCAGGTCAGGCCGTCTTCTCGACCGGCAGGTTGGCCGCGCGCCAGGCGTCGAGTCCGCCGGCCAACGCGCGCGCGTTCTCGAAGCCGAGCTTCTTCAACACCGCGACAGCGCGCGGCGCTCGCGATCCGTTCGGGCAGACGACGACGAGCGGCAGCGACTTGTTCTTCGGCAGGTCGCGCGAGGCTTCGAGGCTGGCGAGCGGCACGCTGCGCGAGCCGGCCGCATGGCCTGCGGCGTACTGCGCCGGCTCGCTGATATCGATCAGCACGGCACGCTCGCGGTTGATCAGCTGCACCGCGTCCGCGGTCGAGACCTTCACGCCGGCAGTCGTTCCCTGGGTCAGGATCGGCCAGATCAGCAAGCCGCCAGAAACGAGCGCGGCGGCGAAGAGGTACCAGTTCTCGACGAGGAAATTCACGGGCTGCAGCCTCTTGGAAAGTCGACGATTATAGAATTCCGCCCTCTCGCGCCCGGCTGCCGCCTGGCATTTCCTCATCCGCCGCCCGGTCTGCCCGATGCACAAACTCGTGATGATCCGCCACGGCGAATCGACCTGGAACCTCGAAAACCGCTTCACCGGCTGGACCGACGTCGAGCTGACGCCGACCGGCGTGGCCCAGGCCGGCGCCGCCGGACGGCTGCTCAAGGCCGAAGGCTGCGAGTTCGATCTCGCCTACACGTCGGTGCTGAAGCGCGCGATCTGGACCCTCTGGTACGCGCTCGACCAGATGGATCGGACCTGGCTGCCGGTCCAGAACGACTGGCGCCTGAACGAGCGCCACTACGGCGCGCTGCAGGGCCTCAACAAGGCCGAGACGGCCGCCCGCTTCGGCGACGCGCAGGTGCTCGCCTGGCGCCGCAGCTACGACGTTCCGCCGCCCGCGCTCGAGCCGTCGGACGAGCGCTGGGAAGCGGGCGATCCGCGCTATGCGCGGCTCCAGCGCTCACAGGTGCCGCTGACCGAATGCCTGAAGGACACGGTCGACCGCGTGCTGCCGTTCTGGCACGCCGAGCTCGCACCGGCGATCCGGTCCGGAAAGCGGCTGCTGATCTCGGCGCACGGCAACAGCATGCGGGCGCTTGTGAAGTACCTCGACGGCATCAGCGATGCGGAGATCGTCGGCCTCAACATACCGAACGGGATTCCGCTGGTCTACGAACTCGACGACGACCTGAAGCCGATCCGGCACTACTACCTCGGTGACGCCGAAGCAGCAGCGCGGGCGGCCGCCGCGGTCGCGGCGCAGGCCAAGGGTTCGGCCTGAGGGTCGACGGTCGCCGCAGCCGGGGGCGGCGCGGCACTGGCGTCGAGCAACCGCTGGATCCGGTTCTGCGCCCCGTGCGCCAGCTCGCGGCGATCGCCTGAGCCGGCATTCATCGAAGGAAGCGCGGTGACATGGGCCACCAGCCCGTCGGCGCTCGCGACCTGCCAGACCGATTCGAGCAGGCTGGTCTCGCC
>JBDSAB010000336.1:0-7826 GCA_039922395.1 Caldimonas sp. | reverse complement strand
CGAGAGCGTCCCCGTCGTGCTGGCGCCCGGCGTGCCGAAGCCGGTTTGTAGAGCGCCTCGCCCTACCGTCAGCGTGCCGAGACCGCTGACCGAGCCGCCGTTGATCGCCAGCGTACCGTTCGATCCGGCCGCGTCGCCGATGTCGCTGAATGGACAAGCGAGCGGCGACGAGCAGACGACCTGACCGCCGCTCGACACCGTCATCGTGCCGGTGCCCCAGCTGCCTATGTCGAGGCCGTTGAAGGCGCCGCCGCCCGTGAGATTGATGATGCTGCCCGCACCGGTCACGGTCACGATGCCGGTGCCCAGCCCGCCGATCCCGGGCGTGATCTGCGCGGCAGTCAGCGAACTGCCGCCGTTCACGGTCAGCGTGCCGAATGTTCCGACACCGCCCGTGGTGAAGCCGATGAAGACGCGCTGGCCCGCCACGTTGACGTTCGGTGCCGATGCGATGACGGGCGAGACGTCGCCCGACGTCACCACCACCGCGGCGGCTGGCCACGCGGCGAGAGCGAGGCTCACGCCCCATGCGACTGCCGAGATCGACAGGCCCTGCTTGCCGGCTGATTCTCTCGGGTCGTGCAGACCGGCTTGTACAGGCGCCCGAGAGACTTGCAAGGTCTTGCTTGTTGATTGAAGACCCTGCATGCCGCTGCTCCCGAGACGTTTGTGGTGTAAGCGAATGTGACTGATTTCACACGCGCTGGATAGGTCGCCGCACGGCATTTAGTTGCGGGTCACCCCCTCGTTCCGGGGATGGCATGGACATTGGCGCTGCTCGCGACACCCTCGCTGGCCACCGCGAGGATCAACGTCGCAGCGAGGTGTTCGCGCGTCCGCTCGAGCAGGGTGCGCGCCGCCTGGATCAGGTCTTCGTTGGCCGTCGCCAGGGGCGCCTGGATCGCGAGCACGCGTGTCAGCGTGCCTTGGGCTGCGAGGGCATCTCCTGAAACGAGCAGCGCACGCGCTTGCAGGACCAGGGTCGAAGCCATCAGCGCGTGGGTCGGACCGTAGATGCCCTGGATCAAGCCCACGGCGCGGCCGGCAAGGGCGGCGGCCTCGATCGCAGCGCCCTGCACGAGGCGGGTCTCGGCCAGGCTGATCAGGCCCCACGCGGTCCATTCGTGCTCGGGCCCGAGCTTGCTTTCCCAGATGGCGAGTGCGCGCCGTGCCAGACGCTCGGCCTCGTCGCAGCGATCGAGCCCGCGCAGCGCTTCGGACAGATGCCACATCGACAAACCGGTTTCCGGGTTGTCGGGCGGCAGCGTCTTCTCCTGGACGGCGAGCGCCCGATGGAACAGCGGCACCGCGGCGTCGTACTTGCCTTGCTTCGCGATCACCTCGCCGAGCGCGGTGATCGCAAAGGCGGTGTCCGGATGCTCCGCACCGAAGCAGCGCTCCTTCGCAGCCAGCACCTCGCGGCTCAGCACCTCGGCTTCCTCCAGGCGTCCGAGCTCCAGGGCGATCTTGGCCAGGTTGTCACGGGTACCGAGCGTCAGCGGGTGATCGATGCCGAGGACCTTTTCGCGGATGTCCAGCGCGCGCCGGACGAACGGTTCTGCGCCGGCGAGGTCGCCGCGCCCGCTGTAGTAGCCGCCGAGAACCGCGAACGACCGCGCGATGTCGGGGTGGTCGGCCGGCAGTGCGGTCTCCTGGATCGCGATCGCGCGGCGCAGCAGCGGCTCGGCCTTCTCGACCCCGCCGAGCTGCAGGAACACGCGCGCCAGGTTGGTCAGCGCCTTAGCGGTCTCGGGATGGCCGGCGCCGAACTGCTGCTCGCAGACGCCGATCATCTGCTCGGCGAGCGGCCGCAGCGGCTGGGCGAAATACGCGTTCATGTAGTTGCTGAACTGGCCTTCGAACCACCCGACATAGTCCGCCGCATCGGACTTGCAGCGGTGGTATTGCGCCTCGACGAGCGCGCGGCATGACGCTGGAGTGACGCCCTGCGGCGAATCGACGGCGGCGCGCGTGCTCCAGAACGAGCCGGCGCTCGCGTGGGCGACGTGCTTCGGCGCCTTCAGGACGCCGTCGTAGACGACCTGGTGCAGCAGGTTGTGCTGAAACGCGTACTCGCTGGTGTCGTCGAAGGCCGGCGCGTCGCGGCGCACGACGAGCCGCTTGCGCAGCAGCACCGGCAGTATCTCGAGCGCCGATGCGTCGATCGCCGCCAGCGCACGATCCCAGAACACGTGGCCGACGACCGCGGCCTGCTGCAGCGCGCGGCGCTCGCGCGGCGCCAGCGCATCGATGCGGGCCTGCAGCACGCCGGTCAGCGTCGGCGGGACGTGCGCTTCGAGCAGCTTGTCCGGCAGCACGCGCCACTCCTCGGCCTCGACGACGATGACGCCGTCGTCGATCAGCATCTTGACCAGCTCTTCCATGTAGAACGGGTTGCCTTCGGCGCCGGCGGTCAGCAGCGAGCGCAGCGCGGCGGGCACCTCCGGCAGGCGCTGCAGCAGGCTCTCGGCCAGCTCCCGGCTGAACGCCTTGTCGAGCGGCTTCAGCTCCAGCAGCGCGTGGCGCACGTGGCGGATCGTCCATTCGGACGGCGCGTCGGTGGTGGTCGGACGCGACATCAGCACGCCGAGCAGCGGCGTGTCGCCATTGCTCGTCAGCAGATGCCGCATGAAGTCGAGCGTGCCCGGATCGGACCAGTGCAGATCGTCGAGGACCACGACGACCGGTCGGCTCTCGCCGAGGCGGCGCAGGCAGAGCGCGCCGGCCTCGAAGGCGCGCGCCTTGAACTGCGCTTCGTCGCCGAGGACTTCCTGGACGTGCGGGCTGGCCGAGAAGTCGAGGCCGATGAGCTGGCCGAGCAGATGGATCGGCGCCTCGCCTTCTGCGGCGAACAGCGGCGCCAACCCGTCGAGGAGCTTGCGGTGCGCGATCTCGGCCGGGTCGGCCTCGGCGATCTGGAACTGGCGCGCCAGCATGTCGCGCAGCAGTCCGTACGGGTGGATCGCGCTGCGCGGATGGGCGCGGCCGAGCAGCAGCCAGCAGATGCGCAGGTTCAGCGCATCCTGGAACTCGGCGAGCAGCCGGCTCTTGCCGAGGCCCGCTTCGCCGACCACGTGGACGACGTGCGCCCGGCGCTGGAAGACCGCCTCGTCGAACGATGCGCACAGGACCTCGAGCTCGGCCTCGCGGCCGACCATGCGCGTCTGCATGCCCTCGATGCCGCGGGTCGGGACGCGAAACGCGCGCGGCTTGACGCGGTCGACGAGGTAGGTCCGCAGCGGCACCTCGACGCCCTTGACGGTGATCGGCGCCTGCTCGGTCACGTCGAACAGGCCGCGCACGTGCCGGTAGCTGTCGTGGCTGATGCGCAGCCGCCCGGCCGGCGCGCTCTGCTCCATGCGCGCCGCGACGTTCACCGTGGCGCCGCGGATGCTGCCCTCGGCATCGACGCCGCCGCCGAGCAGCACCGTCCCGGTGTGGACACCCGCGCGGACGTTGAACTCGGGGATGCCGTGACGCTCGCGCATCGGCACCGCGAGGCCTTCGGCGTCGCCGATGATGCAGAGGGCGGCGTTGATCGCGCTCTCGACGTCGTCCTCGTTCGCTTCCTCCGACCCGAACGCCGCCAGCATGCCGTCGCCGGTGTACTGCAGCACGCGGCCGTGGTGCGCCTGCACGATCGAGGTGAAGCGCTCGAGCGCGCTGTCCATCACCGCATGGATCTCTTCCGGGCCGAGCGTCTGGCCGATCGCCGTCGAGCCGACGACGTCGATGAACAGCACCGAGACCTGCTTGAGCTGCTGGACCGCGGGCGGTTCACGGCTGTTGAGAGCGGCGAGCTCGCGCCTCAGCGGCGCCAGCGCCACATCGACCACCGCATCGCCGAGGATGGCGCGCTGCGCCTCCAGCACGGCGATGGTGGACGTGATTTGCTCGACCGTTTCGGCCATCGCGCGACCTTCTCCTCGGACAGCGCCGGAGTGCGAATGGGTATGCGGTGGCGAGTGTACGCAGAGCCCGCGCCGGCGCCTTCATCAGAAGTGCCGAGCGGTCGCATCGCGATCCGATAATGGCGCGCCCATCACTGCCGCCCAGCCCATGACCGAATCCCACTTGTTCGACGCCGGCAAGCTGACTGCCGCGGTCCACGCCATCGTGAAAGCCGGCGGCTCGTCCGATCGCGAGGCCACGATGGTCGCGACCAACCTGGTCGAAGCCAATCTGCGCGGGCACGACTCGCACGGGGTCGGCATGGTGCCGCGCTACATCGACGCGCTGAAGGAAGGCGGGCTGAAGGTCGAGGCGCACGTCGAGATCCGGCTCGACGGCGGCGCGACCCTGAGCCTCGACGGCGTCGAGGGCTACGGCCAGGTCATCGGCCACGAGGCGATGGCGCTCGGCATCGAACGCGCGCGCCGGCACGGCGTCTGCGTGGTCGGTCTCGCGCACTCGCATCACCTCGGGCGGATCGGCCACTGGGCCGAGCAGGTCACCGCGCAGGGGATGGTCTCGATCCACTTCGTCAACGTGCTGTCGCGGCCGATCGTCGCGCCGTTCGGCGGCCGCGATGCGCGCTTCGGCACCAACCCGTTCTGCGTCGGCGTGCCGCGCGCCGGCACCGATCCGATCGTGCTCGACTTCGCGACCAGCAAGATTGCGCAGGGCAAGACCCGCGTCGCCCACAACAAGGGCGTGCCGATCGCGCCCGACACGATCATCGACAACCACGGCAACCCGACGACCGACCCGCGCTTCACGGTGATCGAGCCGTACGGCGCGCTGCTGACCTTCGGCGAGCACAAGGGATCGGGTCTCGCGCTGATCTGCGAGCTGCTCGGCGGCGCGCTGGCCGGCGGCGCGACCGTCCGGGCGGTCGGCGACGGCCGCCGTCAGGTGCTCAACAGCATGCTGTCGATCGTCATCGACCCGGCGAAGCTCGGCGGCGCCGATCACCTTGCGGCCGAGGTCGAGTCGTTCGTCGGCTGGTATGCGGCGTCGCCGCCGGTGGCCGGTCTCGATCGCGTCAAGGTGGCCGGCGAGCCGGAACGCCAGCGCAAGGCCGAGCGCCTGGCCGGCGGCATTCCCGTCGATTCGGTGACCTGGGACGAGATCATCGCGGCCGGCGCGAAGGTCGGCGTCGAGCGCGCCGAGCTGATCCGCCTCGCGGGCGCCTGACGCGCGTCGTCAGTCGGTCTCGGCCGGGTCGAAGTCGAGTTCGACCTTCGCGCCGCTCGGGTCGTGGCAGAACAGCTGCCACGTTCTCGATTCGCGCTGCCGGCGCAGGTCGTAGGCGACGCCCATCGCATCGAGCTTCGTCTTCACCGACTTCAGGTCATGCGCGGTGAACGCCATGTGATCGAGCACGCCGGCGCGCGATGCAGGCAGCGAACGCCCGGCGATGACGTGCAGCACGGCGGCGTCGCCGGCATACAGCCAGGCCCCCGGAAAACCGAGGTCGGGCCGCGGCCCCGAGCGCAGGCCGAGGCCGTCGACATAGAAGCGCAAGGTGCCGTCGAGATCATCGGTCAGCACGGTGAAATGGTTCATTCCCTGGATCATGGTCGGCTCCGCAACGGGGACGGAAATCTTCGCACGGGCGCGGCGCGGCAAGACACGACGAGCTTCAGCTGCCGATCGGCGGCCAGGGCGTGCCAGGCGACGGCCGCACCGGCCGGGGCCGCGGCAATGTCCGGACCGGCCGCACCTGCGGGCCACGCGGGACCCACCCCGGTGGCAGGTAGACGGGCGTCTCGCGCGCGGCCTGGCGGGCCAGCTCGGCGTCGCGGCGCGCTTCCGCGAGGGCGATCCGGAGCCGCGCGGCTTCCTGCAGCTCGGCGCGTTCGCGTTCGCTGTCGAGCTGGCGCTGGATGCGCTCGCTGATCGCCTGGGCGTCGAGCCGGACCTTCTCGCCGCGCGCCTTCGCGGCGACCGGGTCCTCGCGCTCCATCGACCAGCTGCGCTGCACCGGCACGCCGGTCAGCGGGCGATCGCTGAGCACGGTGCGGCCATCGGCGGTGCGCTGCTGGTAGATCTGCGAGGTCCGCGCCGGTGCGTCTTCGGCAAGGACCGGGGCCGTGCAGGTCACGCCGAACAATGCGACGGCCAGGGCTCTAGCGAAGCTGTTCATTCCGTTTGGAGTTGGCCGGCTGCCGCAGGTTCCTGTGTGCATCGCCCGCATCAGACTTCCTCGGCCTTGCGCGCCGTCACGAAGATGTCCCACGCCGACATGAACATCGCGGCGACCACCGGGCCGATCACGAAGCCGTTGAGGCCGAAGATCGCCATCCCGCCGAGCGTCGAGATCAGCACCATCCAATCGGGCATCTTGATGTCCTTGCCGACCAGGGTCGGGCGCAGCAGGTTGTCGACCAGGCCGATGACGACGGTGCCGAAGACCAGCAGGCCGATGCCTTTGGCGACGGCGCCGGTGAGCAGCAGATAGCCGGCGACCGGCAGCCAGATCAGCGCCGCGCCGATCGCCGGCAGGAGCGACAGGAACGCCATCAGCACGCCCCACAGCACCGCGCCGTGGACGTCGAGATACCAGAAGGCGAGCCCGCCGAGCGCGCCCTGCGCCGCCGCCACCAGGATGTTGCCTTTCACGGTGGCGCGGATCACGGTCGCGAACTTGCGGAACAGGTCGCGCTTGGAGCTCGGGTCGAGCGGGATCGCGGTCCAGACCTTGCGCGCCAGCGACGCGCCGTCGCGCAGCAGGAAGAACGCGAGGTACAGCGTGACGAAGAAGCTGACCACGAAGTCGAGCGTGTTCTGGCCGATGTCGAGCACCTGCTTCGCGACCGCCTGGCTGCCGGCGGTCGCGCCGCCCGCGATCTTTTGTTGCAACGCGCCCAGGTCGCCGAGCCCGAAGCGGTCGAGCAGGCGGCCGACCCAGCCCGGCAGTGCGCCGACGATCTGGTCGAAGAAGTGCGCGAAGCTGAGCTCGCCCGACTGGATGCGGGCGTAGAAGGCGGCGACTTCGCGCAGCAGTGCGGCGGTGACGAGCCCGAGCGGCAGGATCACGATCAGCAGGATGATCGCCAGCGTCGCGAGTGCGGCGAGATTCGGGCGCTGATGAAAGCGCGCCAGCAGGCTGCGGTAGAGCGGCGCGAAGACGATCGCCAGAACGATGCCCCAGAACACGGCGCCGTAGAACGGGGCCAGGATCCAGCCGAGCGCCAGCGTCACCAGCACCAGCAGCAGCAGGAACGTCTTCTGTTCCAGGGCGGGCGAGGGTGGGGGCGTGTCCGTGGTCATCAGGCGTTCGTTTTGCGGGATGGAGCACGCAGCGTGCCGGCCGATGGTATCGGCTGCGCTGCGGGACTCGGCGCGAGTTGGCGCGGGATCACGCCGCCGGAGCGGAGCGCTGTCAGCGCGCGCGCAGCACGCGCCGGCGTTCCAGGCTCGACGGCCGCCAATGCTGTTCGGCGGCGTAGTACTCGGCGACCGCGGGCACGCGCGCATCGAGCACCAGCCAGGGCTGCTTCGATGCGGTGTAGATGTGGATGTCCGGCGGCAGCCGGTCCGGGTCGTCGAGGGTGCCGACGCGAATGAACCGGACCTTGTCGCCCGAGCCGCCGTAGTTGCTCCAGAGCGCGATGCGGCAGCGCGGGCAGCGGCTGATCCGCTGGCCGATGCCGCTCGCCGACGGCGTGTCGACGACCTCCGGCTCGCCTTCGATCACCGTGACGCGATCGGCCTCGATCAGCGCATTCAGCGCGAACGACGCGCCGCTCTCGCGCTGGCACCAGCGGCAGTGGCAGCAGTGGACGATCAGCGGCTCGCTCCGCAGGCGGTAGCGGACGGCGCGACAGGTGCAGCCACCGTCGAAGCTGAAGGGATCGGCTGAATTCGTCATCGCGCGGCCT
>JBDSAB010000335.1:0-17025 GCA_039922395.1 Caldimonas sp. | reverse complement strand
GCTGCCGGGCGAACAAACGCTGACTGTCACCAAGCAGTCGTTCGTCATGGCGAGCAGGAGCGGCGCGAATGTCAGCTGTACGACGTTCAGCGGACGTGGAACTTGCTAGAGCGGCCTATGCCGCACCGGTGACTGCTTCTCCTTCGCTTGAACTCACAGTACCGACCCTTAGCCGACATCTTTACTGCCAAAAGCCGTCGTCGCGCGTGCGCTTACTGATCGTGTCCCTGCGCCGCCCACAGTGTGACGATCTCGCGGTGGTACGGGATGTTCGTAAGGAACATCTGTCGCAGCGAGGCATCGGTGACGGCGTCGGCCTGCGCCATCAGCCTGCGGTGAGCGCGTTCCAGCCAGGCGACCGCATGGGGACCGCCCGCGGCGACGAGTACCTGGTGGATAGTGAGTTCGATCAGGCAGGGCGCCAAGGCGCCGTCGAAGTTGCACGCCGCGGCATATACGTCGATCGGCTCGTCTGCCTCGAACATTCCATCGGACGCATCGGCCTTCGTGCCCGCGTTGGCATCCCAGAGCAGCGGGCGCAGCGCTTTCAGCGCGCCGCCGATGTCACCCTGCACTAACGCCAGGTTCGCCAGGCCGGCGACCGCATCGAATCGCCAGCCAGAGCCAATCTCCTTTGCCACTCGGTGAGCCTGGGCGTAAGCCTGCGCCGCTGGCGCCAGCCGGCCCAGCGCCGCTTCGGCGCGGCCCAGAAAGAACAGTGCTAAGGCCTCATAGTCCCGCGCCTGCACCGCTACAGCGGTATCCACCGCACTGCGTGCCAAAGCCAGAGCCCGCGCATCTTCGCCCTGCCATAGCGCCAACGCCGACAAGCTGCACAAAGGCAAGCACTCCATCGCCCGGTCGCCGTTCTGACGCATTAGTCGCACCCCGGCTTCAAGGTCGCGCCGGGCCGCTGCAATGTCGCCCAGCTTCAGCCACCCGCGTCCCACGTTTCCAAGAACGATTGCTTCGAACCATCGGTCGCCTGCCTGGCGCGATAAATCAAGGGCTTCGCGCGACAGTTCGAGCAGCCGCACCCGGTCGTCCTGGCGCTCGGCCAGCTCCGCAAGGCTGTTGAGGCAGTAAGCCTGGGGCTTGAGAAGTCCTTGCTCGCGCGCCTCGTCCAAGGTTTGCTGCAGCAGTGCCCGCGCGTCGTCCGAGCGGCCCTGGTTCGTCAACGCAATGCCCACCAGCCTCGCGCTAAGCAGCCGCAGCTCGGGCAAGCCGTCGTCGGCATTCGCTGGCCCTGCGCTGAGCGCCCGACTGGCCATCGCCGCGTCGGCCAGTTCTTCCGCGCGCCGGGCCAAATGCGCGCATTCGGAATGCTGGGACAGGCGCGCCGCCCGATAGGCCCGTCGAAAAGCGGTGTAGGCCCGCAGGGCGTCATCATCCAGTATCTCGGCGATGCGGTCCATCGCATCGAGATCTATCGCCTGGTGCTCGCGCTTGCCCTGAAGGGCCAGCGTCTGCTCGTTTGCGCGCAGCAGCCGCCAGCGCAGCAGCGCCTGGCTCGGGCCGTCCCCGGTGCGGTCCAGCAGTGTCATGGCTTGGCTCACATGCCCCAGCGCGGCGGCGTGCGCCAATCGGGCGGCCGCATGCTCGGCGGCTCTAGCATGAAACTCGGCTGCGTTGGCATCGTCGCCGGCCTCCGCGTAATGCTGCGCCGTCATGCCCAGGAAGTCGCCGGCGCGGGCGTTTTCGCTGTGGCTCTGCGCGGCCAGCCAGTCGGCGAGCTTCGCGTGCAGCGCCCTGCGTTGACGCTTGAGCACGGTGCCGTAGGTCACCTGATGCAAGATGGCGTGCTTGAAGGCGTATTCGCGCAAGCCGGCGAGTTCGGAATCTTGCCGCGGCAGCGTCAGCTCGCGCTGCACCAGGCGCGGCAGCGTTGCCTCGGCTTGCGCATCGAGCGCCACGAGGGCCCGGTCCCAGAACACTTGCCCGATGACACTGGCCTCCTGCAGGGTCAGCCGCTCGTCTGCGGGCAGTCCGTCGAGCCGGACCTGCAGTACGCCTGTGAGTGTGGAGGGCACCTGTGTCGTTAGCAGCCGGTCGGCGTTGAGTCGCCAGGGGTTCGCCGAGGTGTCGATCGCGCCCTGGTCGATCAGCATGCGTACGAGCTCCTCCATGTAGAACGGGTTGCCTTCGGCGCCACCGGTGATAAGTTCTCGGACTGCAGCAGGGATTTCGGGCAGCTTTTTCAACAGCTCGTTGGCTAGCAACCGGCTGCCGCTCTTGTCTAACGGGTGCAGGTTGATGCGTTCGTGTCGATTTTCGGTGCCTCGCCAGTCGCTGCGTCGCTCGAACAGCGTGGGCCGGGTGAAGGCCAGCATCAACAGTGGCATGTCGCGGTTGACCTCGGCCAAGTAGTTTAGGAAGTCCAGGCTCTCGTCGTCGGCCCAGTGCAGGTCTTCGAGTTGCAGGATCACCGGCAGGTCTTCCTGCGCACTCACCTTGCGGAACATCTGCGCCGCCGCATGCTGGGCGCGATTGCGGATCTGCTTGGGGTCGTCGAGGATGCCGCGCAGATGCGGGCTCTCCTTCCAATTCAGGCCGATCAAGTGGCCCAGCAAGTGGGCGTGTGCTTCAGCGAAGTCGGGCTCGTCGACAAAGAGCGGCATCAGGCCGGCCTCGATCTTGGCCTTGGCCTCAGACAGCGTGTCGTCATCCTGTAGCTGCAGCCACCACGCGACGATGTCACGCAGCAGGCCGAAGGGCTGTCCTTGAGTTTGAGGCGTGGCGCGGCCGCGGAAGAGCAAGGCGCGCTCGGGGCGGTCTTCGGTCCAGGCCTGGAACTCGTCGAGCAAGCGGCTCTTGCCGATGCCGGCCTCGGCCACCACGCTGACGGTGAGCAGCTGGCGATCCACGAACAGGCGTTTGAAGGCGGCCTGCAGAGCCTCGAACTCGACCTCGCGGCCGATCATGCGGGTGGCCACGCCCTCGATGCCGCGCCTGGCGATGCGGAAGGACCGCGGCTTGGCTTTGTGCACGAGATAGCTGACGATAGGCTGTTCCACGCCCTTGACCCGCAGCGGCTCGGGCTCGGAGACCTCAAACATGCCGCGCACCTGCACGTAGCTGTCGTGGCTGATGCGCATGGCGCCTGTCGGGGCGGTCTGCTCCATGCGAGCAGCGATGTTCACGGCCTGGCCTCGGATGCTGCCGTCTTCACCCACGCCACCACCGAGTA
The DNA here is from genome assembly GCA_039922395.1 of Caldimonas sp. GTDB lineage: Bacteria > Pseudomonadota > Gammaproteobacteria > Burkholderiales > Burkholderiaceae_C > Schlegelella_A. The sequence continues at coordinate 13,838 of JBDSAB010000335.1, read as the reverse complement.
GCACGCCGCCGGTATGGATGCCCACGCGGACGTCGAGGCCCGCGTGGCCGTGGGCCGTGAGGACTTCGGCGCCGAGCGTCTTGCCCAGCGCTAGCAGCTCCAGGCCGCAGCGCAAGGCGCGCTCGGTGTCGTCCTCAGAAGCTTCGTCGGCGCCGAAAGCGGCCAGGAGGTTGTCGCCGGCGTACTGCAGCACCCGGCCGCGGTGGGCTAGCACGATCGCCGTGCCACGCGACAGGACGCCGTCCATCACGGTGCCGATCTCTTCGGGGTCGAGGTGCTGGGCGAGCGTGGTGGAGTCGACGACGTCCAGGAAGAGGATGCTGACTTGCTTGAGGGTCTGGGTCGGTTCAGGCGGCGGCGCGGCCTGGTCAGGCTGCAGGGCGGCTAGCTTGGCGAGCAAACCGGAGATGGCGGCATCCACCACCGCGTCGCCCAGTACCGCTCGCTGGATTTGCAGGGCAGCCATTCCCGCCTCGAGTTGCTGCTGTGGCGAGGACATAGACGGGCAGGATACCAACAGGTCATCACATTAAACGGGCCGCCTCCTTTGGGCCATCGTCGGCAGACGAACGACCGGTTTAAGGTGGCACGGCGAGCGGCTCTTGTGGCCCTTTTGAGTCAACCGGCCGCCGCTTCAGTGTGTCCGTTCCATCTTGGCCCGAAGCTGCTCTCACAGACGGACTCTTCTGATCGTGCGGAAATGGCTTGCCTCTTTATCTAAGTGCTTCAGCCATCCCAGGGTCTTCTAGACCAGCCGCAATACGCATGAACGTCACGTACCGGTGCCTATTCTCAGGATTCCGAAGGAAGGCACCTCCGGATAACCGTGACTTCGTCAGCTCCGGCGCCAGTCTGCTCGCGAACTCAAAGGCCTTCTTTCCCGCCTCGACATCGCCCAGTCCGACATGCGAAATGGCGATGTTCATGTGGAGAATCGCATAGTCCGGGGCTTCGCCTGCTCCGAGAACGGCGTACTCAAGAGCTTCTTGGTATTCCCTCTTGCAGAAGTGAGCCAACGCCAGATTGCTATTTATCCAAGGGCGCATGGGATCGAGCGGGCTCACTCGCAAGGCCTGCTGCAGATGTTCGATCGCTTGGCTCGCGTTTCCCACTAGTGCTTCAGCGAGGCCAATGCCCAACAAGTTTCTGACGTCGTTCGCGTTGAGCTTGAGCGCACGCTCCAGGTGGGCAAGTGCGTCGGCGATCTGGTCTTTGACCGGCGAATAAATTAGAACCAGCCCCTTGAGATAGTAGCCACGGCTGTCCGACGGGTCGGACTCGATCGCTCGGTTGGCCGCATCCATACCATCCTGCCAAGCGGCACCTATTTCGGGTGCAGTAAGAAACAACACATGCAGGCACTGGGACGAAGCAAGGGCCGCCAGCGCAAGAAAGCTTCGCGGATCGATCGCAAGCGCCTCGCGCGCTTCGCGGATCGCCTGATCGCGCAGCAGGCGGTCCGACTTCAACCATGATTCACGGGCCGTCGCACTAGCACGAACCGCCAGCTCGTAGGCGCTCAGACTCTCCGGGCGCTTGCGGCGCACCTTGTTCAGCTCGGCCGCGTTTATTTGGGGAGAGATCGCCGTCACGATGCTGCGCGTCACCTCCTCCTGCACGGCGAATATGTCTTCCAATACGCGGTCGTAGCGCTCGGCCCAGATGTGATTGCCGGTCAGGGCGTCGATAAGCTGCCCCGTCACCCGAATTCGGTTGCTGGCCCGCCGGATGCTGCCCTCCAGCACGTATCGCACGCCGAGCTCCTTGGCGACGGTGCGCACATCCACCGCTCGGCCCTTGTACGAGAACGTGCTGTTTCGGGCGATCACGAACAACGAGTGGAAGCGCGACAGCTCGGTGATGATGTCCTCGGTCACGCCGTCGGTGAAGTATTCCTGCTCGGGATCGCCGCTCAGATTGGCAAAGGGCAGCACCGCGATGGAAGGTCTGTCGGGCAGCGATAGGTCGATTTCTCCGACTTTGGGCGCCGAGTTCTGCGCTGGGCCGATCTCGGGCACGAGCCAAAAAACCCGTACCGGGTCAGCGATGTTCTTGACCTGCTGCTCGCCCTGGTCCTCGAACCGGACGGCGACTTTGCCTTTGACGGCGACGCGGATGGAGTCGGACACCGCGATGCCTTGCGGTTCGGCGAGACTTTCAAGGCGCGCTGCGATGTTGACCCCGTCGCCGTAGACCGTGCCGTCGGGCTTCACGATCACGTCACCCAGGTGGATGCCGATGCGAAAGCGCATCCTGCGGTCCTCGGACACTTGGGCAGCGCGAGTCTCGAGTTCGCGTTGAACTCCCAGCGCAGCATTCACGGCGCCAGTCGCAGTGTCGAACAGGGCGAGTACTGAGTCGCCGGCCATGTCGATCACGCGGCCCTGGCTGGATTCGATGCACGTCTTGAATACGCTGCGTGCCGTATCGAGGTCGGCAACTGTGCCCCGCTCATCGGCGGCCATGAGACGCGAGTACCCCACCACGTCTGCAGCCAGGATGGCAGCCAAGCGCTGGGTCAGATGGGCTCCGTTAATGACGAGGTCCGACGGAATCATGAATCAGGACGAAAGAGGGTGCGCCGCGTTGGGCGAGCTTTCTGGACTGTAGGACAGCTATGTGACTCTGTTCCCTAAAAATGTGTCAGCGCCCGGACCGAATTTCCGGCTGCGAGAGACCGCAAGTGGCCGAATGCAGGTCCCGAGCTGTCATCGTCATGCGACCGCTGACCGATGCACAGTGGTCGCTCGAGCCTCAACGGCAAGTATGGGTCGTAGAACTGCCGGTCAGTGAAACGCGCTCAAGGCCCGAACTCGACCCGTTCCTGACATACAAGAACTCAAATCGACTGCCGCAAAGCGGCCGCCAGGAGGCGATCGGTGAAATGCGAAATGCACCGAACAAGAGGGTCAGCGATCGTAAGTGACGTCGCCGGTCACGGCCCCAGGTTGTCCTGGCCGACCGCGCCATTCGCATTCAACCCCCAGCACTGCGCCGCTCCGGCAAGCGTAATCGCGCAGGTCGCGGTGCCACCGGCCTGCAGGACCCGAAAGCGCTCGCCACCGGCCACAGCCGTCGGGACCTTGCTGTCCGCCTCGGTGCCGCTTCCGGTCAACATCGCCGGACCCCAGCACCAGGCGGTGCCGTCGCTGGTGAGTCCGCAGACGTGCTCGTAGCCGGCAGATAAGCTGGTGAAGACATGACCACCGGCCACGGCGACCGGCACGTCGCTATGGGCAAGCACCCCGTCGCCCAACGAAGGGCCGAAGCCCCAACACCAAGCCGCTCCCGCCAGCGTGAGGCCGCAAGTGACATTTCCGCCGACCGCGAGTGAGGCAAACCGGTGGCCTCCCGTGACCGCCGCGGGGACGAGTGCCGCCCCGGAGACGCCGCGCCCGAGCACGCCGTACGGGTTGCGACCCCAGCACCAGGCTTGGCCCGTCGCGTCGAGGCCGCAGCCGTGGTTGGAGCCTGCCCCGACCGCGACGAACGCCTGGGGCGCAAGCACCCGGACCGGCACGTTGGCCCCATCGGTCGTGCCGTTGCCCAGGCCGCCGCTGTCCCCCGGACCCCAGCACCATGCCGTGCCGGCATCGTCGAGAGCGCAACTGAGCAGCGCACCGCCGCCGGCATCAAGATGCACGAAGCGGTGGTTGCCCGCGACGGCGACCGGCGTCGCGCTGTCCTTGCTCAGCCCATCGCCGAGCTGACCGCCGGCACCGAAACCCCAGCACCAAGCCTGCCCCGATGTGTCGAGCCCGCAAGTGTGACGCAGCGAGGGGCTCAACGCGGCAAAGCGGGCTGGGGGCTGGGCACGCACCGGCTGCCAGGTGCACGCAACGAAGGCGCTTTCACAGGACTTGGCCGTCGCAGCTCCCAATTGACCGTACTCGTTGTTTCCCCAGCACCAGGCCTCACCGGCGGGAGTCAGCATGCAGCTGGAGTCGTAGCCTTGCGCGACGCGATCGAATGTCAGCGTCGTCGAGATCGGCGTCGGCTCGAGATAGATCTGATTTTCGAGCGGCGTGAGTTTCCGGTACTGATCGTCGCCCCCTCCGCAGCCCGCCGCGAGCAGCGCGAACAGGATCCACACACAGGAACGTCGAGAACTGCGAAGCCGTGCATTCATGGTGTCCTCCGTTGGCGCCGGGGTGGTGTGGGCGGGCGCGACCGCCCCAAGGGGCGTGCGGCCAAGGATCAGGGCTTGCCGCTGATCAGCAGATGACGGATGCCAGACAGATGGCTTACTGCAAGGCGAGCTGCGTCTGTATGTCAACCGTCATCGATCAGTGAGACAGCCGTAGGCGTCGCGCGCCGAAGCTGCTCGTCATCCAGACAGCACGAGACAGATCATGAGAAACCATCCGGCACGGTGGTTCGCGACCAGCGCAGCGATCCTGCTTGCGGCATGCGGCGGCAATGGCGATCCGACGCCAGTCACGCCACCGGCATACGCGGCCGACATCGCCCAGCGGCATCTTCTAACCGGAGGCGGTTCGTGGGCCATGAGCGGCACCGGACCGACGGGACAAGCCTTCACGATCACCATGACCTTCGCTCCGTTACTCGACGCCGCGTTTCCCATCAGCGGTGCTGTCGCCTCGCTGAGCCGGCAGACATTCACCCTCACGCAGGAGGGTACGACGACCGACGTGGGTGGGCCGACCTTCTATTTCGACAAGTCGACCCTGTCAATCGTCGGGACGGACAACGGCGACGGAACCTGTTCCGTCGCAACGTCCAGCGCTGCACTGCCGTCTAGCGCCGCCGCCGGTGCGAACGGGTCACTTGTGACTCGGTCCGAACTCAACTTCTGCGCCAGCAGTGCGGGCAGCGTCGGCATCACCACGACCCGCTGGTCGATCGAGACGGACGCCGGCATCGCGCTGCTGTGCTGGAACTCGACGGTCACGGACGCGATCGGTTCTGTGATCGAAACGGATTCGCGCTGTGTCGAGATCGGGACGGACGGTTCTCTCGGCAGGAGGGCACGATTGACGATCACCGTGGTCGGCCTAACGATCGCCGCACGCAATTTCTGAGCGGCAAGAGCACTGAAAGGGAACTGCTGCCTCGTGGACCCGAACGACGCGGCAGTGCCGTCCTGGCCCGCCAGGGCGAGGGCTGGCGGGCCGTTGCGCAATCGCTTATTCTCCTCCCGAGGCCCCGGGTCCGGCTGCAGATTCGCGAGCCGAGTGCCACCGGGCCCGGCAAAAGGGAGCGATGACCGACGAGGCATTCCCCGACGCTCTGCCGGTCGGCTATCGATTGCATTGGTATGTGATCGAACAGGTGCTGGGCCAGGGCGGGTTCGGCATTACCCATCTGGCACACGACACCAACCTCGATCGACGCGTCGCGGTCAAGGAGTACCTGCCCGCCGACTTCGGGCGCCGCCGCTCCGATGCGAGCGTGCGCCCTCGAACCGAGGCGAGCGCAGAGCGCTACGCCTGGGGGCTCGAACGATTTCTCGACGAGGCGCGCACGCTCGCGCGCTTCGACCACCCGAACATCGTCCGCGTGATGTCGGTCTTCGAGGCGAACAACACCGCCTACATGGTGATGCGCTTCGAGGACGGCGAGAACCTAGCGACGCTGCTGGAGCGCTGCGGCGCGCTGCCCGAACGTCAGTTGCTGGACTTCCTGTTGCCGGTCCTCGAAGGCCTGCAGCTCGTTCACGATGCAGGTTTCATCCATCGTGACATCAAGCCCGACAACATCTATGTCCGCCGGGACGGCAGCCCGGTGCTTCTGGACTTCGGGTCGGCTCGGCAGTCGTTCGGGATGGGCAAGACCATGACTATCCTCGTGGCTCCGGGCTATGCGCCGCTCGAGCAGTATTACGGGGACGCCGGCACGCAAGGCCCATGGACGGACATCTACGGGCTGGGCGCCACCTGCTATCGGGCCATCGCGGGACGAGCACCGCTCGACGCGGTCGCACGCGCAAAGGGCGTGCTCGGCAGCGCACGCGAGATCCTTCCGCGGGCCATGGACGTCGGGCGCGGACGCTACAGCGAGCACCTGCTCGCGGCGGTGGACCATGCCTTGCAGCTGGGCGAGATCGACCGCCCGCAAAGCGTCGCCGATTGGAGGCGTGAAATCCTCGCGCCGGCCGCTCATGCACCCATCGCCCGCGCTGCACCGTCAGCGGCATCGCATGACAGCGTCATCGAGGCACCTCCCGCCCTGGACGTCTTCGCTGCATCGCCGCAGTCGCAGCCGCACGGCGTTCTCCGCGACAACGACAAGCGCGACGCTGTGCGGACGCGCCGCCCGCTGCTGCTATGGGGCCTCGGTGCAACGGCAGCCGCTGCGGCGATGGTGGCCGCCTATGTAGCCCCTTCCCGCACGGGCCTTCCCGCGGCGCCCGCCTCCGCGCAGGGCGTCGACGCATCGTTGGCTGCAGCTTCGGCCATCGTTGCCGCCGAACCGCCACCGGTTCGGGAGGCGAGTCGGCCGATCGCGTCGCCGCCCGACGCCGTTCCGACCGTCGCGCCGAAGGTCGCGGCGATCGTGCCGGCTGCCAGCAAGGCCGAGCCGCGCGGCATGCAGGTGAAGGTTCTTGCGACGGCCAAGCCGATGCCGTCGGTGCCTCCGGTTGCAATGCCGTTGACGGCGCCGAACTCCGCGCCGACGCCGGACCTCGGGCCGCCGCTGTCGGGGCCGACACTCGCCGAGGCCGCATCTGCGGTGGTGCCCCTCCCTGGCCACACCTCCGCCTCTCGACAGGCGCGTGACGAGCAGATCGACGCTGCCGAGGCGGCGCTGCGACGTGGCGATCAAGCGGCAGCCGCGGACATGCTGGCGCCCTGGGCCGCCGCCGGCGTGCCCAAAGCGCAGGCGCTGCTCGGCCGGGCGAAGGAGACGGGGCGCGGCCAGCAGCAAAGCCCCTTCGAGGCCTACGTCTGGTACGGCGTGGCAGCACGCAACGGCGAACCTGGTGCGCAGGGCATGAAGGAGCGGGTCGCCGGCAACCTGCAGCCTGCAGAGATCCGGCAGGCAGAACAACTCATCGAGCGCTGGAAGCCGCGCGCCGAACCCACCGCAGGCGCGGCCAAGTGAATTTGCCCAGCCACGGGGCCAAGGCGGCCTGCGCCGTCGCCTTCGCGGCCCTCGTCCTCGCGGCCTGCGCCGGCGACCAGAAGAAGGCCAACGCGATCAAGGCGGTCAACGAAGGCTTTCGAGTCGAATACGAGAAGTTGCTCGCCGAGAAGGGGGCACGTGTCTACAGGATCGGCCGCTCCGATGCGTTCGTCGCGATGCGCGTCGCTCTGGCGCAGTTGGGACTGCGCACCGAGCAGCACGACATGAGCTTGGGCTATCTGTCGGTCGCTGCCCCGGCGCCGCTGCCCTTGACCGAGGCCGAATGGCGCAGCGCGTCGCAGGTCGACTTGCCGCTGCTGCGCCGCCTGATCGAGCCGCAGGTCGGCATCGTGGCGAACTTCGTGGAGTTCGAGCCGCAAGGCCTCGACGTCGTGATCAGTGCAACCTTTCTCGATGCGGCAAACGGCACCGAGGTGTCGCTCACCGTGCGCCTGCGCGAAAGCGCGCCGCCGAGATCGGGCTGGCCGCGGCGTGAATACGTGGCGCCGCAGATACTGAGCGTCGGTCTGGAAAAGATCTTCGCCACCTTCGAACACGAGCTGCGCGCCGGCCCGCAGCGCTGACAGCCGCAGCGAAGAGGCACGATCGGTGTCAGGCGCGCAGCCCGTCGCGGATGGTCTGGGTTTCCGGCGACGGCACGCTCCGCAGACGCGCCGCCAGCACCGCCTGCAGTCGCTCATAGGTGGCCAGCGCCTCGGGGAGGTCGCCGTGGCGTTGGTAGCACAGCATCAGGTTTCGGTAGAAGGCTTCGCACAGCTCGTCGGCGTCGATGCAGCGCAGATAGCAATCGACGGCAGCGTCGCTGTGTCCAGTCTCTTCCCAGCGCCGCGCGACACGGACCAGGACCCGAAGCAGCCGGGCGCGCAATTGCTCGCGGCGGGCGATATAGGCCGGCTGCTCCGCTTCATCGGGCAGGAACGGGCCTTTGTAGAGCGAGAGCGTTTCCTCCACCAGCCCGTTCGTGGTCCGGTCCGCTGCGCCGTGGTTGCCATCACGCAATCGGGCCTCGAGCTCGGCGAGCAGGTGGTCCATCGCCCAGGTGTCGACCCAGAACATCGACGGATTGAGACTGAGTCTGCCGTCACGCAGCTTGAGGGTCTCGTCCTCGTCGAAGATTCGACGCAGCCGGTGCAGCGTGGCGGTGAACGACTTGTGCGCGTAGTCGGCGTCGACGTGCGGCCACAGCGCATCCGCCAGTTGGTCGGCGCGCACGTTCTGGCCTCCGAGCGAGACCAGCACTTTCAGCAGCTCGACCGGTCGACCCGGCCCCTTCGTGGAGAACTCGACGACCTCGCCGGCATGCTGGAGGCCGAAGCCGCCGAGAGTCGTCACCTCGAAAGCCCAGGGCCAGCGCCGCAGGCGCAGTGCGGCCGGGGGTGGCGCGAGGTTGGCGGCGCTGATCACCGACCGTGTGTGATCGATGGCGATCCCGTGGCGCAACGCCACTGCGCACAGCGAGCCGAGCAGGACCGGCCGCAGGCCGACCACGTGATGCACCCCCAGCTCGCGCGCGAGCGCAAGGCCGGTCTGCAGCGACGTCACGACGTCCGCTTCGTCGTCGAACGCCATCGCGGCAGTCGCCTGGGTCAACAGAATCGCGAGCTGCAGCAGCGGGTTGCGCAGCTGCTGGGCCAGCGCCTGGACACTGCGCACCTGTGCCTCCGTTCCGTTCCTGTCGCCCGCTGCGGCGAGCAGTTGCGCCATCCCCAGGCGGGACAGGCCCTCGACCCAGGGCAAGCCGGCTTCGACGGCCAGCACGGTGGCGCCCCTGGCCTCGCGCAGCGCAACGCCAGGATCACCCGCCGCGTGTGCAAGCCAGCCGCGCAAACAGTGGACGATGGCGCGATCGCCACGCCGCAGCACCATCGTCTCGACGGCGGCGAGTTCGCTGCGCGCGATGTCGACGTCCTCCTGGCCGAGCGCTGCCGCAGCGCACAGCAAGTGCAGCCAGGTGTCGTGGCCGTGAATCGCCTCGCTCGAACTGATTGCCAGCCCCTCGCGTGCCGCTTCCAAAGCGGCGGCGTGATCGCCATCCACGATGTTGCGCAGTGCCTTGGCGGCTGCCAGCTGCGGACCCGCGGCGCCGGCGATGGTGTTCAGTTCATCGGTGATCGCGGCGGCGCGCGCAAAGTCCCCGTTCAGCAAGGCGGCAATCGATCGCGCGAGCGCCATTCGCGTCGAACCATCGGCATTGCGCGGATGCCATCCCTGGGTCACGGCGGGATGGCCGGGGTCGCGCCACAACCGCGCTACCAGCACTTCGACCGGCGGGTTCCCGACGTCGCCGGCAGTTTCACGACAGCGCTCGTACGCGACCAGCCAGCGATCCAGTTCGGCGAGATCGTCGAACTCGTGAAGCATCGCATCGATGACCCCACGGCAGGCCCGCGCGGAGTTGCGCACGTCGCCGGCTCGTTGGGCGACCTCGAAGGCCTCCTCGTAACGGCGGCGCGCGACGCGCGGCCTGACGCGCAGCAGCGCGGCGCCATGGGCGAGCAGCAGGGCCGGGTCCTTGCCGAGCTCCTGCGGCGGAAGCCATTCCAGCCATGCGGCAAGCGTCGCATGTCGACCCTGCGCCAGCAGGCTGTCGGCCTGCGCGACCGCGATGGCCGCCACCTCGGGCCAGTCCTTGCACTCGACGAACAGTCCAACCGCATCTTCGGGCTGACCCGATTCAAGCAGCAGCGACGCGGCTCTGTGCAACGCGGTCGCGCTGACGGCTGCCGGCAGGTCCCGTGCGGCACGGCGCAGCAGGAACTCGCGCAGCAGCGGATGGAACAGGAACACCCGTCCGTCAGCTCCGACCAGCTCACGAACGAAGTAATCGTTGTGGGCCAGGTTGAACAGCACGCGCCCCGCTGTCTCTGCTCCGGACAACTTCTGTGCGATGTCGATCGTGATGCGCGGCACGCAGGCGATCTCCAATAGCAGGCGTCGGGTCGACGCCTCGAAGCGCTCGAAGATCTCGCCGGCGAGATAGTCGAAGACGACCTCGGGTGTGATCTCACCGGGGAATTTCGCTCCGGCATCGGCCAGCTTGTGGTGCTCCACCATCAACACCAGCGCCGCGGCCCAGCCGTCTGCGCGCTGGTGCAATTGCAGCAGCGCTCCCGCCGCCAGCGGCTTGCCGCGCAGGCGCGCCATCTCGATCAGCTCAGCCGGTGTGATCTTCAGGTCGTTGACGCCCACGCACACCATCTGACCGCCCGGTTGCAGCCTGGACAGAGCCACCGGGGGCGGCGCGCGGCTGGTGACGATTACGCAGCACTGACGAGGCACTTGCGGCAGTCCCGCCTCGAGGATCGCGCGCAGCGGACTCTCGGTCGACAACTCGTGTAGGTTGTCGAGCACGAGGGCAATGGGACCCGCGGCTCCGGCGAACAGCGCCCGGAAGAATCGTCGCGCGAACGCGGCAATGTCATCCCGGTGCTCAGGACCGAACACTGGCAGTCCCGGGTCGTCGCCGCGCAGCTTGCGCATGGCGTGTGCGAGATAGTGAAGGAAGGTCTCGCCATCGTCGTCGTCGGGATCGACCTGATACCAGGCCCATCGGTAGTTGCGGGCCTCGACGTAGCTGGCAGCCAGCGTGGTCTTGCCGAAACCCGGTGGTGCCGAGATCCAGATCACGGTGCGTGCAGGTGTGCCGTCCAGACGCGAGAACAGGGTTTCGCGCTGAACCACACCACTGATCTCGGGCCGAGTCGACTTGGCAAACGCTGTGGTCGATGAACGCTGGGCCATGGATTCCCCGTCCGGCTTCGGTGCACGCATTGGGCGGCGCCTTGGTGAATGTACCGGTCCGGTGGCGGCTCTTGTTAGTCCTCACACAGCCTGGCGGCCTCTTGTATGTCAACCGTCATTGATCGGTGATCCCGCCGTCAGTCCGAAGGACGGAACCTCTACCCCTGCGATCAGCAATTTTTCAGGAGAGATCCATGCGTGCATCAACCCTCTGCCGGCGCTTGGCACCGTTCGCCTCATCCGTTGCGCTCAGCCTGCTTTCCGGCACGGCGCTGGCGCAACCATCCACGACCGACCGGGTGGTGATCTTCGGTGCCAGCCTGAGCGATACCGGCAACAGCTTCATCTGGCTGTCCGACCCCGCCAACCAGGCCTGCGGCGTGCCGTTGAACGTTCCGCCCTACGACGCGTTGGACGTTTTGAAAGTACCTGACGGTCCGTATGCGATCGGCGGACATCACTTCACCAACGGTGCCACCTGGGCCGAAGGATTGGCGCGCACGCTGGCGCTGGCCGGGAATGCGCGCCCGGCATTTAGCGGACCGAGCGCGCAGGCCAGCAACTATGCAGTCGGCGGTGCGCGAGCCGTGGCCGGCTATCCCTGCCGCTTCAATTTGCCGGCCCAAGTCAGCACCTACCTGAGCGACTTCCCGCGGACCTCGGCTCGCACGTTGGTCGCGATCGAAATTGGCGGCAACGACGTGCGGGATGCCTTGGTGGCAGCGGCCGGCGGACAGGACCCGGCACCCTACATTCAGAACGCACTGGCCAGCCTGGGCAATAGCGTGGGAACGCTATACGCGTACGGCGCACGCAGATTCTTGCTGCTCAACGTGCCAGACCTCGGCAAGCTGCCGGCGGTCCGTCAGCTTGGACCGGTGGCGATTGCCGGCGGCAACTTCCTGGCTGTCCAGTACAACGCCAACCTGATGTTGCTCAGCCAGCAGTTGATGCAGTTGTTGCCGGGAAGCGAGATCAGGATCGTGGACATCTACACGAAGCTGAACCAGGTCGTGTCCGATCCGGGCGCTTACGGCCTCGTGAACGCGACCGACGCATGCGTCACGCCCCATCAGGCACCGTTCACGTGCACCCATCCCGACGCGTACGTCTTTTGGGACGGCATCCATCCCACGAAAGCAGTGCATGAGATCGTCGCGCAGCAGGCGGCCAATGCGCTACTTGCGCATTGAGAACCGCTGGTTCGGTCGCACTGCCATGCTCTTCCTGAACGCGACTCGGTCAGTGCTGATGGGGCTTATGCTTCTTGGCACCAACCAAATACTCTCCGGCTGCGCGCCACTCATGTTGGTCAGCTCCGTCGCAACGCTGGCGAACGGACCGACCCCAGACCCCAGTCGCGAAACAGAGTCGAATCGTCAAAGGTTCGACCGTCCAGTGGCCGAGGTCTATTCGGCGCTGATCGCTGTGGTCGAGAAGGACGGGCGAAAAATCGTTGAGCGGGACACCGATGCGCACTCAATGCAAGTGTCTTATCCGTTCTCGTGGCTACACAACAGTTGGGGTGGCGTTATCACGATCACATGTACATCAGAGGAAAGCGTCAACGCCAAACCCGAAACAATGGTGCGAGTGGTTGGTGGGGCACGCGACGCCGTCTTCCGCATTCGGCTACTAGGGGACGGCATCCTTCAAGACTTGGGTGTCAAGCTTCGCCGCAACTCCGAGCCAGGGGCGCGGAAGGGCTCCGTCGCAAACGTTCCGCTGGACACACCGGGGATAGAACGGCTACAGCCCAGTGCGGCCTTGCATCTTCCTGAAAAGCGACCTTTCGGCTGGAGGGGCCCATGACCGCAGCCCCTCACGGCGTGGTTCTGGTGACCACGATCCGAACATGACAGTGTTTTTTTCGGGGCTCCTGTCAGTCGCAACGCCATCGAACAGCGGCGTCGACAAGTAGCGCTCGCCGGTATCGGGGAGCATGCAGCAAATGACAGTCGGTGGATTTTCGCCGGCATCCTAAGGAGCGCCTGCAGACCGCGCTCATTCCATGCTGATCTTCAAGCGCTTACTCAATTCTCGATAGCGGGCAAGTTCCGCAGCCATGATCGCGCGCAGGCCTTCGGGCCCGACGGTCACCGCCTCGAGCGAAAGCTCGTCGCACTTAGCCTTCGCCGCCGGTGTGGCCATGATGTCGCCGATTTCGCGGGCCAACCGCTGAACCACTGCCGCTGGCGTTCCGGCCGGAGCGGCGACCGCGTAGAACCCCTGGATGCTTGCGCCCTTGCGCCAGACAAGCCGAGCTCGTCAAATCCGGGCACCTGCGGGAGGAACGGGCTCCGCTTCGCTGTGGTCACCGCCAGAGCACGCAACTTGCCGGCTTGAATTTGCGCCGCGGCTGCGGAGACCGTTTCGACACCGATATCGACGTCACCGCGCATCAGCCCGATCGGCGCGTCGGCACTCCCCTTATAGGGAACCGCTTCGAGTTGCACTGCGGCCGCGTCCGCGAGCAACTCCGCCGCCAGATGTGGCTGTGAACCCGGGCCGCAGGTGGAAAACGTCAGCTTGCGCGGCGTTGCCTTGGCGGCGCTGATCACATCGACCAAGCGCTGACACGGCTTGCTGGGCGATGTGACCACGACCAGCGGCGCATAAGTGACAAGGGCGATCGGCAACAAGTCTCGTGTGACATCGAAGGAAAGCTTGTCGCGTAGCGCCGGAACGATCGTGAAGCTGCTTGACCACTGCCTTTCCAGGGTGGCCATTGACGCGGAACAGCCTTGGCAAACCCGTGTTTTGGCCAGCGCCGATCACCATGCCCACCGAACGATCACTCGTATTGCGCGGCTATCCCGCCCCGGTCGCTTCCAGCGCCGGCACCCTCGACGACGCGCTCAAGTTCCGAAGCGAGCTTCGTGTCGAGCCGGCGCAAGCGTTCTAGGTCCTGACGCGCCCGCACCATGTCACCCTGTTGCAGGAACAGCACGCCGCGATACATGTAGGCCTGGGCAAGATCTGGCTTCAAC
>JBDSAB010000334.1:0-16999 GCA_039922395.1 Caldimonas sp. | reverse complement strand
CCGAAATGGCGCTGCTCGGCATCGAGTTGCCGCCTCCTGGCGAGTACGGGGTGGGGATGATCTTCCTCCCCAAGGAACACGCTTCTCGTCTCGCGTGCGTGCAAGCGCTGGAGCGCGCGGTGCGCGCCGAAGGGCAGATCGTCCTAGGCTGGCGTGATGTTCCCGTCGATGCCGAGATGCCGATGTCGCCGGCGGTCCGCGCCAAGGAACCGGTGCTACGGCAAATCTTCATCGGACGTGGGCCCGAGCTGATCGTTCCGGATGCCCTCGAGCGCAAGCTGTACGTCATCCGCAAGACGGCTTCCAGCGCGATCCAGGCGCTCAAGCTCACCCACAGCCGCGAGTACTACGTGCCGAGCATGAGCTGCCGCACGGTCATCTACAAGGGCCTGCTGCTGGCGGGCCAAGTCGGCAAGTACTACAAGGATTTGGCGGACCCGCGCCTGGTGTCCGCGCTGGCGCTGGTCCATCAGCGCTTCTCGACGAACACCTTTCCGGAGTGGCCCCTGGCCCATCCCTACCGGATGGTCGCGCACAACGGCGAGATCAACACGGTCAAGGGCAACTTCAACTGGATGCGCGCGCGCGAGGGCGTGATGAAGTCGCCGGTGCTCGGCGACGATCTGAAAAAGCTCTATCCGATCAGTTTCGAGGGTCAGAGCGACACGGCGACCTTCGACAATGCCCTCGAATTGCTCACGATGAGCGGCTACTCGTTGGCGCATGCCGTGATGATGATGATCCCGGAGGCCTGGGAGCAACACACCACGATGGACGAGCGTCGCCGCGCGTTCTATGAGTACCACGCGGCGATGCTGGAGCCTTGGGACGGACCCGCCGCCATGGTGTTCACGGATGGCCGCCAGATCGGGGCCACGCTCGATCGCAACGGCCTGCGTCCGGCTCGCTACATCGTTACCGACGACGACCTTGTCGTGATGGCGTCGGAGAGTGGCGTCCTGCCGATTCCCGAAAACAAGATCATCAAGAAGTGGCGCCTTCAGCCGGGAAAGATGTTTCTGATCGACTTCGATCAGGGCCGGATCGTCGACGATGAGGAACTGAAGAACCAGTTCGCTTCGGCAAAGCCCTATCGGCAGTGGATCGAGAGCGTGCGGGTGAAGCTCGAGGACGTGGAAGAGGAGATCTGCGAGCCGATTCATGCCGAGACCCTGCTCGACCGCCAGCAGGCCTTCGGATACACGCAGGAGGACATCAAGTTCCTTCTGAGCCCCATGGCTGCGGCCGGCGAAGAAGGCATCGGCTCGATGGGCAACGACTCGCCCCTGGCCGTCCTGTCTGACAAGAACAAGCCGCTCTACAACTACTTCAAGCAGTTGTTCGCGCAGGTCACCAATCCGCCGATCGACCCGATTCGCGAGGCGATCGTGATGTCGCTGGTGTCCTTCATCGGCCCCAAGCCGAACCTGCTCGACATCAATGCGGTGAACCCGCCGATGCGTCTCGAGGTGCCCCAGCCGATCCTCGACTTCCGGGACATGGGCCGCCTTCGCAACATCGCCGCGCACACGGGGGCGAAGTTCAAGAGCTTCGAACTCGACATCACGTATCCCTTGGCCTGGGGCTATGAAGGTGTCGAGGCGAAGCTGGCTTCACTCTGCGCGCAGGCCGTCGATGCGATCTGCGGTGGCCACAACATTCTGATCATCAGCGACCGGCGGATGGACCGCGAGCACGTCGCCATCCCGGCGGCGCTCGCACTGTCGGCGATCCACCAGCACCTCGTGCGAGAAGGGCTGCGGACGACCGCCGGGCTCGTCGTCGAGACGGGATCGGCGCGCGAAGTCCATCATTTCAGTGTGCTGGCCGGCTATGGCGCGGAAGCCGTGCACCCGTATCTGGCCCTCGAGACACTGCAGTCACTGCACCAGTCGCTGCCGAGCGACCTCGCGGTAGAAAAGGCGATCTACAACTACATCAAGGCGATCGGCAAAGGCCTATCAAAGATCATGTCGAAGATGGGCGTGTCGACGTACATGTCCTACTGCGGCGCACAGCTCTTCGAAGCGATCGGACTCGAGAAGGCACTCGTCGACAAGTATTTCCGCGGAACGGCGAGCCAAGTCGGCGGCATCGATGTGTTCGACGTGGCGGAAGAGGCGATCCGGATGCACCGCAGTGCGTTCGGCGACGACCCGGTGCTCGCCGGCATGCTCGACGCCGGCGGCGAGTACGCGTGGCGGGTACGCGGTGAAGAGCACATGTGGACACCGGATGCGATCGCGAAGCTGCAGCACAGCGCGCGTGCCAACCGGATCGAGACCTACAAGGAATACGCGCAGATCATCAACGACCAGTCGCACCGTCTGATGACCCTGCGCGGCTTGTTCGAGTTCGCCATCGACCCGGCGAAGTCCATTCCGATCGACAAGGTCGAGCCGGCTTCGGAGATCGTCAAGCGCTTTGCCACCGGCGCCATGTCGCTCGGTTCCATCAGCACCGAGGCCCACGCGACTTTGGCGGTCGCGATGAACCGGATCGGCGGCAAGTCGAACACCGGCGAGGGCGGCGAGGATCCGGCGCGCTATCGCAACGAGATGGCAGGCATTCCGATCGCCGAAGGCACGCACTTCAGCGACATCATCGGCAAGGGTGACATCGTCGTCGACTTCCCGCTGAAGGCTGGCGACTCGTTGCGCTCGAAGATCAAGCAGGTGGCCTCCGGTCGCTTCGGGGTGACGACTGAGTACCTGGCGTCGGCCGATCAACTGCAGATCAAGATGGCACAAGGCGCCAAGCCGGGCGAGGGAGGACAGTTGCCTGGCGGCAAGGTGAGCGAGTACATCGGCAAGCTGCGCCATTCGGTACCGGGCGTGGGATTGATCTCGCCACCGCCGCATCACGACATCTACTCCATCGAGGACTTGGCGCAGCTCATCCACGATCTGAAGAATGCCAACTCGCGCGCGAGCATCAGCGTCAAGCTCGTGTCGGAGGTCGGCGTCGGCACGATCGCTGCGGGGGTGGCGAAGGCGAAGGCTGACCATGTGGTGATCGCCGGCCACGATGGGGGCACCGGGGCCTCTCCGTGGAGCTCGATCAAGCACGCTGGCACGCCGTGGGAATTGGGTCTCGCCGAGACGCAGCAGACGCTGGTGCTGAACCGTCTTCGCGGACGCATCCGCGTGCAGGCCGACGGCCAGATGAAGACCGGGCGGGACGTCGTCATCGGTGCCCTTCTGGGCGCCGACGAGTTCGGCTTCGCGACCGCGCCGCTGGTCGCAGAAGGCTGCATCATGATGCGCAAGTGCCATCTCAACACCTGCCCGGTCGGCGTGGCGACACAGGACCCTGTTCTGCGGGCCAAGTTCCAGGGCCGCCCCGAGCATGTGGTGAATTTCCTCTTCTTCGTTGCGGAGGAAGCGCGGTCCATCATGGCGCAGCTCGGCATCGCGACGTTCGATGAACTGATCGGCCGTTCGGATCTGCTCGACACGCGCAAAGGCATCGCGCACTGGAAGGCGCGCGGGCTTGATTTCAGCCGCATTCTTCATGTCGCAAAAGCGCCGCCCGAAGTGGCGCGACGCCATGTTGAAACGCAGGACCACGGCCTCGAGAATGCGCTCGACGTACGCCTCATCGAGAAGTGCGGCCCCGCACTCGATCGCGGCGAGAAGGTCCAGTTGATGGAGCAAGTCCGCAACGTCAATCGGACGGTCGGTGCGATGCTGTCCGGTGAGCTGATTCGCCGCCATCCGGACGGCCTGCCCGACCAGAGCATCTTCATCCAGATGGAAGGGACCGGCGGCCAGAGCTTCGGCGCGTTCCTCGCCAAGGGCATCACCATCTATCTGATCGGCGACGCCAACGACTACACCGGCAAGGGAATGAGTGGTGGCCGGCTCGCGATCCGTCCAAGCATCGATTTCCGCGGCGACTCGACGCAGAACATCATCGTCGGCAACACGGTGCTGTACGGCGCGACCAGTGGCGAGGCGTTCTTCCGTGGCGTTGCGGGCGAGCGGTTCGCGGTCCGGCTGTCAGGCGCGACTGCGGTCGTCGAAGGTACCGGCGACCACGGGTGCGAGTACATGACCGGTGGAACCGTTGTGGTGCTGGGCAAGACCGGTCGCAACTTCGCAGCCGGCATGAGCGGCGGCATCGCCTACGTTTTCGACGAGGACGGCCAGTTTGAAAGCCGCTGCAACACGTCGATGGTTTCCCTTGGCAAGGTGGTTGCGACGGCGGAGCAGGAGAAGAGCATCGACCGCGCGATCTGGCACAAGGGCCAGTGTGACGAGGTGGTTCTGAAGACGTTGATCGCCGATCACCACAAGTGGACGGGCAGCCTGCGCGCTCGGCACATCCTCGACAACTGGTCCGAGTCGCGAGCGAAGTTCGTCAAGGTCTTTCCGAACGAATACCGGCGCGCGTTGGGCGAGATCGCTGCCCGCGAACTCAGCGCGATGGGCGAGTCGGACGCCGCGGCCAAGGCCGGCGATACGATAGCGAAGGCCAAATCCAAGTCGGCGAAGTCCGTGCCGGCCAAGTGACTGCAGACTAGAACGAGAAGTCGATGGGAACGCTGACCGGTTTCATGGAGTACGAACGCCTGGAGGAAGGCTATCTGCCCGTTCCCAAGCGCGTCAAGAACCACAAGGAGTTCGTGATCGGGCTGAAGGAGGACGAGGCCAAGGTCCAGACCGCGCGCTGCATGGACTGCGGTACGCCGTTCTGCATCGGCGGTTGTCCGGTCAACAACATCATTCCGGACTTCAACGACCTCGTTTATCGGTCAGATTGGAAACACGCCTTCGAGGTCCTCCGATCGACCAACAACTTTCCCGAGTTCACCGGTCGCATCTGTCCTGCGCCGTGCGAGGCCGCCTGCACGCTGAACGTCAATGACGATCCGGTCGGCATCAAGAGCATCGAGCACGCCATCATCGATCGCGCCTGGGCAGAAGGCTGGGTCGTACCGCTGCCACCCACCACGCAGACCGGGAAGCGCGTCGCTGTCGTAGGTTCCGGGCCTGCCGGGCTCGCGGCCGCCCAGCAGCTGGCGCGTGCGGGTCATGCGGTCACCGTCTTTGAGAAGAACGATGCGATCGGCGGCCTTCTGCGCTACGGCATTCCAGACTTCAAGATGGAGAAGTCGCACATCGATCGGCGCGTTGCGCAGATGCAAGCGGAGGGTGTCGTCTTCCGCACCGGCGTGATGATCGGCGACCTTCCGAAAGGCAGCACGATCACGAACTGGGCGCAGGAACGAATTGCCCCGAGTGACCTGTGTAACGATTTCGACGCCGTGCTGCTCGCCGGCGGTGCCGAGCAGTCGCGCGACCTGCCGGTCCCGGGTCGCGATCTCGACGGCGTCCACTTTGCGATGGAGTTCTTGCCTCAACAGAACAAGATCAATGCGGGTGCTCAGATCAGCGGTCAGATTCGCGCGGATGGCAAGGATGTGATCGTCATTGGCGGCGGTGATACCGGAAGCGATTGCGTCGGGACCAGCAACCGCCACGGCGCCAAGTCGGTCACCCAGTTCGAACTGATGCCGATGCCGCCGGATCATGAGGACAAGCCGCTGGTCTGGCCGTATTGGCCCACGAAGCTGCGCACGTCTTCCAGCCATGAAGAGGGGTGCGAGCGCGAGTTCGCAGTGGCGACGAAGGAATTCATCGGCGACGGCCCTGACGGAAAATCGGGTCGCATCAAGGCGCTGAAGTCGGTTCGCGTCGAGTGGCAGGGCGGCAAGATGGTCGAGGTGCCCGGCAGCGAGCAGGTGATGCCGGCCCAGCTGGTGCTTCTCGCAATGGGTTTTGTCAGCCCGGTTGCCACCGTGATCGACGGGTTCGGTGTGGCGCGCGATGCGCGCGGCAATGCGAAGGCGACCGTCGAGGCGAAGGGCGGCTATCTGACCAGCGTCGACAAGGTGTTCGCCGCTGGCGACATGCGGCGTGGCCAGTCCCTTGTCGTCTGGGCGATCCGGGAAGGCCGGCAGGCGGCGCGCGCGATGGACGAGTTTCTGATGGGCTCGAGCGACCTGCCCCGATGAGCCGAAGCGACTTGATCATTGAGATCGATCACGTCACGTTCGGCTATGACGCCTCCAGAACCATCCTCAACGACGTTTCGCTGACCTTCGAGCGCGGCAAGGTCACCGCCATCCTTGGCGGTTCGGGATGCGGCAAGACGACCCTGCTCCGACTGATCGGCGGCGTGTATCCAGTCAACGCGGGCAGCGTGCGATTCGATGGCGAGGTCGTCGATGCCGCCGACAAGGAAGCGCTGTTTCGCCTGCGCCGGCGGCTTGGGATGCTGTTCCAGTTCGGCGCGTTGTTTACCGATCTCTCGGTGTTCGAGAACGTCGCTTTTCCGCTGCGCGAACACACCGATCTCGACGAGGCGATGATCCGCGACATTGTCCTGCTGAAGCTCAATGCGGTTGGTCTGCGCGGGGCGGCTCCACTGAGCATCTCAGCGATCTCTGGCGGGATGGCGCGGCGCGTGGCGCTCGCTCGCGCGATTGCGCTGGATCCCGAGCTGATCATGTACGACGAGCCGTTCGCTGGCCTCGATCCGATCTCGATGGGAGTCGCCGCCAACCTGATACGCACGCTCAACGACACGACCGGTGCGACCTCTCTGGTGGTCTCGCACGACGTCGAAGAGTGCTTCGCCATCTGCGACTATGCGTATCTGATGTCATCGCAGGGCAAGGTCGTCGCGCACGGACCACCGCAGGAACTCAACGCTTCCGAGGATCCCGAAGTGCGGCAGTTCATTCGCGGCGAGCCCGATGGCCCGGTCCGCTTCCACTACCCCGCCCGTCCGTTGGCCGAGGACTTCGGGGTACGGCCCTGAAACGCTCGCTCCGCCACTCTTAACATGCAGGTCCGCCCATGGTCTCGTTGATCGCGCCGATCGGAAGAACGACGCTCGACGTGCTGCAAGCGCTCGGCCATCACGCGTTCTTCTTCATCGATCTGCTTCGCAATGTGCCGACCGCACTGCGGCGCCCCTATCTGGTCGTGGCGCAGATCCACGCGATCGGCAACCTCTCGCTCGTCATCATCATGTCGTCCGGGCTGGCGGTCGGCTTCGTGCTGGCGCTCCAGATGTACTACGCCCTGGTGACTTACGGTGCCGCCGAGTCGCTCGGGCTGATTGTCAATCTCTCGCTGGTGCGGGAGCTCGGTCCGGTCGTGACTGGCTTGCTCTTCGCGGGGCGGGCCGGAACGTCTCTGACCGCGGAGATCGGGCTGATGAAAGCCGGCGAGCAGCTCGCCGCGATGGACATGATGGCCATCGACCCGCGCAGTCGGGTGCTGGCGCCGCGCTTCATCGGCGGCATCGTGTCGATGCCGATCCTCGCGATCCTCTTTTCGACCGTCGGCATCCTCGGTGCCTATGTCGTCGCGGTGTTGCTGATTGGCGTCGATTCCGGCAACTTCTGGTCCATCATGCAAACTGGCGTCGATGTGCAGCGTGATGTCGGGAACGGCATCGTCAAGAGCATGGTGTTCGGCGTGATCTGCACTTTCGTCGCGCTCTACCAAGGCTATGAGACACAGGCCACGCCGGAAGGCGTTGCACACGCGACGACGCGCACGGTCGTCATCGCATCGCTGGGCGTACTCGCGATGGATTTCATCCTAACCGCGTTGATGTTCTCGACACCCTGAGGCGAAGGATTCGTAGGAAGCGGAATGGGAAAAAAAAGCATCGAGACGCTGGTCGGGTTGTTTGTTCTGCTGGGTATCGCCGGCCTGGTGTTTCTGGCGCTGAAAGCCGCCAACCTCGGCAGCTTCAGTTCCGGTGACACCTATACGCTGCTGGCGAAGTTCGACAACATCGGTGGACTGAAGGTCCGGGCGCCTGTTCGCAGCGCCGGCGTGACCGTGGGGCGGGTCGCATCGATCACGCTCGATGCCAAGACGTACCAGGGCGTCGTGCGTCTGCAGGTCGAACGGGGTGTGCAGTTCCCATC
This sequence comes from Caldimonas sp., assembly GCA_039922395.1. Classification (GTDB taxonomy): domain Bacteria; phylum Pseudomonadota; class Gammaproteobacteria; order Burkholderiales; family Burkholderiaceae_C; genus Schlegelella_A. The sequence continues at coordinate 9,045 of JBDSAB010000334.1, read as the reverse complement.
CGACTCGTCCGCGCGCATCCTGACATCCGGGCTTCTGGGCGATCAGTATGTCGGTATCGAGGCGGGCGCCGAGGAGAAGTCGTTTGCGCCGGGCGACACGATCAAGCAGACCCAGTCTGCCGTCGTGCTCGAGAGCCTGATCGGGCAGTTCCTGTTCAACAAGGCGGCTGATGCCGGCTCGGCAACCGCGCCACCCCCGCCGGCGCCGAGCGGAGGGAAGAAATGAGAGCTCCGTCCTCGCGCGCGAACACTGCGCTGCTGATCAGCTTGGCATCTCTCGCCCTGCTCGCTGGCTGCTCGTCGATTCAGACCGGCCGCACGGCGCCGGGTCAGCGCTTAGATCCGTGGGAGAACTGGAATCGCAAGGTTTTCGCCTTCAACGAGGGGCTCGACGAGAAGGTGCTGAAGCCGGTCGCCACGGTCTACAGCGACGTGGTCCCGCAGCCGGTCCGCAACGGCGTCGGCAACTTCTTCGGCAATGTTCTCGATGCGTGGTCGGCGATCAACAACATGCTCCAGGGCAAGTTCCAGGAAGGGTTCGACGACGTGACCCGGGTGGGTACGAACACCCTGTTCGGATTGTTCGGAATCGTCGATGTCGCGTCGGAGATGGGCCTCGACCATCACTACGAGGATTTCGGCCAAACTCTCGGCCGGTGGGGCGTCGGCGCCGGCGCGTATCTGGTGCTGCCGGTCTTGGGGCCGTCCTCGCTGCGCGATGCGGCGGCGCTTCCGCTCGATCGTGCGGCATCGCCGGCGCTGCTGATCAACAACGGGTCCACGCAGGCCGGCATCATCACGCTGCAGATCATCAACACACGAGCCAATCTGCTCGGTGCGACGCGGGTGATCGACGACATCTCGCTCGACAAGTACACGTTCATCCGCGACGCCTACCTGCAACGGCGCCGCAGCCTGGTGTTCGACGGTGACGTTCCGGAGACGCCGGAGCCCGCGGGACCGGTAGCGCCTCCAACCCAGGGAGCGCCTCTTGCCGGCGATGCGGCATCCGCGCCGAACCCCGCGGCCGGCGCTTCGGCCCCGAAATGACACTGTTTCGATTGCGGTCGGAGTGAACCGGGGAGGGCGCTGGGGCGTTTAACGCCATGTCGCCCGCCCGGATTGCCGATGCCGGTATGGTGTTCATCATCCGGCTCCCCAGAAAAAGGAATACCCATGAACTCGAACCGTTTCGCCCGTTGGCTCGTCACGGCTGCTGTCGCACTCGGCTCGGTCGCTGCTCACGCCCAGGCGATCAAGCCGCCCGAGGCCCTGATCAAGGAGGTCTCGTCCGACGTCCTCGATACGGTCAAGGCCGACACCAGCATTCGCGCCGGCGACGTGCAGAAGGTCATCGCCCTCGTCGACGCGAAAGTGATGCCCTATGTCGACTTTCAGCGCATGACCGCGTCCGCGGTCGGCCGGTACTGGCGGCAGGCCACGCCCGATCAGCAGAAGCGCCTCCAGGACGAGTTCAAGATCCTCCTGGTGCGCACGTATTCCGGTGCGTTGGCGCAGGTGAAAGACCAGACCGTGCAATTGAAGCCGATGCGGTCGAGCCCAGAGGACACCGAGGTCGTCGTGCGCAGCGAGGTCCGTGGCAAGGGCGATCCAATCCAACTCGACTACCGCCTCGCGAAGACGGCCTCCGGCTGGAAGATTTATGACGTCAACGTCCTTGGCGTGTGGCTGGTCGAAAACTACCGTAACAGCTTCGCGCAGGAGATCGGCACCAACGGCGTCGATGGCCTGATTGCCAAGCTCGCCGAGCGCAACAAGGCGGCCGCGTCGGGCGGCGCGAAGAGCTGACCTCATGCTTCTACTGCCTGCGACGATCACCACGAAGGAAGCGCGCGACACACTGCGCATGCTGTCCCAGGCGTTGCAGCGGGAGCCCGGCGATGAGGTGGTTGTGAACGCCAGCAGCCTTCAGCAGTTCGACACCTCGGCGGTGGCGGTCCTGCTGGAGTGCCAGCGACTGGCGCAGGCTTGGGGCAAGACCTTCGAGATTCGGCAGGCGCCGGCCAAGCTGCTCGCGCTCATCAAGCTCTATGGCGTCGATGCGCTGCTGTCGAGGAGCGCACCGACAGCAGGGGTGCCGACCTGAGGCCGTCCGCGCTCTACAAGGTCCCGTAGGAATGGAGACCTGACAGGAACATGTTGACGCCGAGAAAGGCGAAAGTGGTGACCACGAGTCCGGTCAGCGCCCACCAGGCCGACAGCGCGCCGCGCAGCCCCTTCATCAGGCGCATGTGGAGCCAAGCCGCGTAGTTGAGCCAGACGATCAGGGCCCAGGTTTCCTTCGGATCCCAGCTCCAGTAACCGCCCCAGGCCTCGGCGGCCCAAAACGCGCCGAGGATCGTCGCGATCGTGAAGAACGCGAACCCGATCGCGATCGACTTGTACATCACATCGTCGAGCACCTCGAACGACGGCAGCCGCTCGGCGATGCGGCGGCGCGCCGCCAGGATGCCGCCCACGATCAGCGCCGCGGTGCCGAAATAAACCGCCCAGTAGCTGCTGATCGCTTCGATCGGATTCTTCCGGAACACGAGCGGCTCGATGCAAAGGACGACACCCAGCAGAAAGAGTGGAGCCAGCCTGAGCCAGTGGGTCTGCGCGGCGTGTCGTTTCACGAGGTAGGCGAAGCCGACCATCGCCGACAGCGAGAAGCTGCCGTAGCCGATGAAATTCGCCGGCACGTGGAGCTTCATCCACCAGCTCTGCAGGGCAGGGACCAGCGGCTGAATCTCCTGGGCTTCGCGGACCACCGTGTACCAGAGCAGGAAGCCCACGGCCGCGCTCACGACCAGCATCACGAACGCGCCCAGCGCCTGGGTCGCGTAGTGTTGCTCGTAGTAGAGGTAGAACAGCGTGGTGAGCCAGCAGAACAGGATGAAGACCTCGTAGAGGTTGCTGACCGGGATGTGGCCGATGTCCGGGCCGATCTGGTGACTTTCGAACCAGCGCACCATCGTCCCGGTGATCGCCATGAAAACCGCGGCCCAGGCGAGCCGAGAGCCGATCGTCGTGGCACCGTTTGTCGCGGAGTTGCTCGCGAATCCGAGCCAATAGAAGATCGTGCTCAGGAAGAAGAGCACGCCCATCCACAGGATCGCGCTCTGGCTCGAGAGCATGTACTTCAGCAGGAAGACGTTGTCGGCCTTCGCGAGGTCCGCCCCGTAGCCATCCGTGGCCTGGCTGTACAAGCCGATCGCGACCAGCACCGCGACGGCAACGGCGATCATCAGCGTTCGCAGCGAGCCCCAGTACCAGCCGAGCGCCACGCAGACGGGCAAGGTGCCGATCAGGATGCCCTTCTCGTACACGTCCATGGATGCGCCGTACCGGGAGAACGCATAGCCGCCGCCGCCGAAGATCACCACAGCAAACATCCAGTCGAAGAGCGATCGACCTGTGAATGCATTCGAAGAGCCGGTGCGGCCGAGGGGCAGCGTCGTGGTGTTCATCGTGCTTCCTTCAGGACGGCGGCCTTGATGCGTTCGAATTCCGCATCGGCATCGAGCGTCCGGCGGGTGGTTGACATGGCCGCGGCGACATTGGTTCCGCTCGCAGCGCTGCCGGGGCTCACCCAGATCCAGAGACGGCGCTCGCGGATGTACAGCATGGCGAAGACGCCGACGATCAGCAAGACCGCACCCAGGTAGACGAGTGTCTTGCCAGGTGCGCGGGCAACCTGGAAGACGCTGGCCTGGACATGCTTGAAATCAGCGAGTTCGAGGACCAGTGGAGCCGGGTAGAAGAAGCTGTCCGACAGCGACAGCACAGCCTGGGTCATGAAGGCCTGGGTCTTTTCGTCGGGGACGAGCGGGGCGATTCCCTCGGCGTTTCGCGACAGATTCAGCAGCTCGAAGAGGCTGCCGTTGAGGATGCGCAGCAAGACCTCCGAGATGCGTGGCCGATCCGCTTCGGGCACGCTGGACTCCATGAAGTCCGAGACGGCCAGCAGGCCGCCGCTCTTCGACGCAGGGGCAGAGCTGTCCGCTCCGGCAAAAAGAGCCAGGACGCGCAGCGCCGTGGTCTGCAGCTGAGGGGCCATCTCGGGCTTGTCGGTGGGCGTGGCCAGCGCGACATACCGCAATGCTGCCTGTTCTCGCAGGGTGGGGTCCAAGAGCGCGCGGCGGAGCCGCATCCAGCCGACGATGCTGTCTGAATCATCGGCCGGAACGCGCAGATAGCGCATGCTGTCGTTCGGGTTGTCGCGTGTTCCTAGGAGGTACACCCGCTGGCCGTCGAGGTCGACCGGCAGCATGTAGTTGTTGTATTCGCGTGCTTGCCCCGATGCGTCGCGCAACTTGTAGCTGATGGACGGCCCGACATTGCGCAACTCGCGCTTTCGATTTGCTTTCGCACCCGAACCGAGTTGATCCCGCAAACTGGCGACGAGATCGACCTTGCGCACGTCAGTGCCGGTACTCGCCGGCGGCCCCGAGAGATTTTCGACGTTGATCACGCGCAGCCCGGTGAATTCGAGCGTCAGCTGCGCATCGCCGTTGGACAGGGTGGTGCTCGCTCCAATGGTGCCCTCGACGTCGAAGCTCTTGCCGTCCTTGAGCAGTGGGAAGGCGCGGAGCTTGACGGTCGAGCCACCGTCGTCGAAGCTGCTCTGGTAGATCGCGACACCGCGGTGGAACGCCGGTTCGTTCACTTTCACCGTCGTGGGCGTCGCCGCGCCGGTCTCGTGGTCGTGAATCACGATCTCGCTCGCGAAGAGCTTGGGCATTCCGGTTTCGTAGTACTCGACGATGAACTTGCGGAGCTCCACGTCGAAGGGCAAGTCCTGCAGGACCACGCCGTCCTGCATGCTGATGACCGCGGTGCCTGAGCGCGCACCCTCCGGGACCAGCAGATTGGCGCGAAATGTGGGTGTGTCTGGGCCGAGCCGGTGCGCTGGCGCCACGTCGCGGAACATGCCGCCACCGGAGTAGGTCGACTTGCCCTGCAGCATCATCTGGAGCTTGACGATCAAGTCGCCGTCGAACAGGCCACCTAGGCACACCAGCACGATGGCCGAATGCGCGGCGATGTAGCCGAGCTTGTTCGCGGCACCGCGTCTCGCCGCGATCATCGCGCCGCCATTCGCACGCTGATCGACCTTCAGACGCCAGCCGGCTCCCCTCAGCAGATCGCTGATCCGCTCCACCGCCTGCGGCGGCAGCTCACCGTGGAGAGTGCCCTGAGCCTTCAAATGGAAGGCCTGCAATCCCTGCTCGCGCAGATGCTCCTTGAAGTTGCCCAGGTCGGCAAGGATCTTCGGCGCATTGCGCGCAATGCACAGCGTGGTCGACGCAACCAGGAACGCAAGAATGAGCAGAAACCACCACGCCCCATATACGGTGTAAAGGTCGACTGCGCGAAACACCTCGGCCCAGAAGGGGCCGAACTGGTTGACGTAATTCGTATACGGCTCGTGCTGCTTGAGGACCGTCCCGATGATCGACGCGATGCAGATGACGGTGAGCAGCGAGATCGAGAAGCGCATCGACGAGACGAGCTCGACGAGGTCTCGAACGGGACGCGACCTGGCTCGCACGGCGATGCCGGAAGTGGTGACAGGCATGGGCGTGCGGGTGGCTGCGGTGGCAGCCGATCAGCGGGATGAGGGGCGGGTGCCGCCGTCGCTCAGCGCAGACCGGCGATGTAGTCAGCGACCGCTTTGATCTCGCGATCGTTCATCTTCGCGGCAATACCGACCATCGTCGCGTTGTTGTTGCGAGCGGCCGCGCGGAATGCAATGAGTTGCGCCTCGGCGTAGTCGGCATGCTGTCCCGCAAGGCGCGGGTACTGCGCGGGAATGCCGCCACCGGTCGGGCTGTGGCAACCGGCGCAGGCTGGGACGTTGCGGTCCGGGATCCCGCCACGGTAGATCTTTTCGCCCAGCTTGACGCTGTCCTTGTTCTTCGCAAAGCCCGGCTTCGGCTGTTTCGTCGCGTAGAACGCCGAAACATTCTTCATGTCATCTGCGCTCAGCGTCGATGCGATGCCGCGCATGATCGGGTTGTTACGCTGACCGGCCTTGAATTCGGTCAGTTGCTTGACGAGGTACTCCGCGTGCTGGCCTTGGATGATCGGATTGGCGGGACTCCCGCGCGAACCATCGTTGGAGTGACAGGAGACGCAAACGCCGGTCGAGATCGCCTCGCCTTTGGCGAGGTCTGGCTTGGTGGCAGCGGCCGGCTCTGCTGCCCATGCGGACATGCTTCCAAGGGCGCCCAGCACGAGCGTGGACAACAGAACGGCGACAGGCTTCATGACGTGGCGGTGTCTCAAATGCAAAACCTTGCGATTTTACAATGATGGATTTTGGGCATCCGATGGTCGAACCAAAGTCACCGGCTTCCAGGCCCTCCTCCGTGTCGAAGCCGGAGGCAAGCCAGGAACAGCGAGCTCTGGCATGGGCGCACACCGCGCGATTTCTGACGACGGCCAGCCAGCTCGATCAACTTCCTGCGACCGACCTGCCGGAGATTGCGTTCGTGGGCCGATCCAACGCCGGCAAATCGACCGCCATCAACCGGTTGGCCCAGCAGAACCGCCTTGCCTTCGCTTCTCGGACGCCAGGGCGCACGCAGCACATCAACCTGTTTGAGGTCGGCCCGAAGGACAGCCCCAATGCGTTGCTGGCGGACCTGCCTGGTTATGGCTACGCCGCGGTCGAACGTGGCGCCAAGCTGCGGTGGCAGCAGGTGATGGCCGACTATCTCGAACTGCGGCGCAGCCTGACCGGCATCGTCTTGATGATCGATTCGCGACTCGGCTTCACCGATCTGGATCGTCAGTTGCTTCGTTTCATTGCACCTCGCATTGCCAACGGCGTCGTCAAGTTGCTCGTCCTATTGACGAAAGCGGACAAGCTCACCCGCAGCCAACGTGCTGCTGTGTTGGTCGGGGCGAACGCGGTGCTGGCCGAGAGCGCGACCGCCGAAGCGGACATCGGCGTTTCGCTCTTCTCCGCGCTCAAGCGTGAGGGCATCGGCGAGGCCGCCGAGGTGCTGCATCGGTGGGTCACATGATCACTTCGACGCCGGTAGGCAGCCGACCCAAAGCGCCCAGGAGACGAGCATGATTCAAACGTTCGACGCGGTCTTGTCGCATGGCATCACCCTGAGTTGCCGAGCCGCCGGTTCGTCGACGCTTCCGGTTCTGCTTTTCTTGCATGGCTTCCCGGAAGGTGCGTTCGTTTGGGACGACATGCTCGAGCACTTCGGTGACCGCTATCGATGCATTGCGCCCAACCTTCGTGGTTTCGAGCGCTCGAGCGCTCCAGAGGAGGTCGCCGCCTACCGGGCGAAGCATCTCGTCGAGGACATCGTTGCGCTGATCGATCAGCAAGCCGGTGGGCGTGTCGAGGCGCTCGTTGCTCACGACTGGGGCGGCGCCGTGGCGTGGAACATCGGCGCTCAGCGGCCGGAGAAGCTCAAGCGACTGGTCATGATCAATTCGCCGCATCCGGCGACTTTTCTTCGCGACCTGAAGTCGAATGCAGGCCAGCAAAGCGCCAGCGCCTACATGAACTTCCTGTGCCGACCCGATGCCGAAGCGTTGCTCGCGGAGAACGACTTCGCCCGGCTGTGGCCGTTCTTCTCGGGGATGGGTGCCGGAGACGGATCGAGGCTTGGGGGAGGGTGGCTGACGGAGTCGGTGCGGAACCAGTACCGAGCCCTGTGGTCACAGGGCTTGCGCGGCGGCTGCAATTACTATCGTGCCTCGCCGCTCAGACCGCCGACCGCAACAGATCAATCGGTTCTCGGCATCGAGTTCCCGCCAAGTGCTGTGACCGTCAAGGTACCTACACGGGTCATATGGGGCGAGGACGACATCGCCTTGCCGATCGGCTTGCTGGAGGGTCTCGAAGCGTTCGTCCCTGCCATGGACTTGGTCCGTGTACCCGGTGCAAGTCACTGGATCATCCACGAACGCCCCAGCTTCATCGCGGAGCAGATCGAGCAGGCGCTTCGTTCAGGCGCGGCATGAAAAAGGGCTGCCGAAGCAGCCCTCTTGGTGCAGGCAATGCCTACGCGGGACTCACATGTCCATCCCGCCCATGCCGCCCATTCCGCCCATCCCACCGCCCATGCCGCCGCCCCCAGAGCTTTCCTCCTTGGGAGCTTCCGAGATCATGGCTTCGGTTGTCAGCATCAGCGCAGCCACCGATGCCGCGTTCTGCAGCGCCGTGCGAGTGACCTTGGTCGGGTCGAGAATGCCCATCTCGATCATGTCGCCGTACTGGCCGTTCTGCGCGTTGTAGCCGTAGTTGCCCTTGCCGGCCAGCACCGCGTTCACCACCACGCTCGGTTCGTCGCCGGCGTTTTGAACGATGATGCGGATTGGCTCTTCGATCGCACGAAGAATGAGCTTGATGCCGGCGTCCTGATCAGGGTTGTCACCCTTGATGGAGCCAGCGGATTGCTTGGCGCGCAACAGGGCCACACCGCCACCGGCGACGATGCCTTCCTCGACAGCAGCGCGAGTTGCGTGGAGCGCATCCTCGACGCGGGCCTTCTTTTCCTTCATCTCGACTTCGGTGGCCGCGCCGACCTTGATCAGCGCCACCCCCCCGGCCAACTTCGCAACGCGCTCTTGCAGCTTCTCGCGGTCGTAGTCGGACGTGGCTTCCTCGATCTGGACGCGGACCTGCTTGACTCGCGCTTCGATGTCGCCGGCAGCACCGGCGCCGTCGATGATCGTCGTGTTTTCCTTGGCCACTTCGACGCGCTTTGCCTGACCGAGATCAGCCAGCTGGACCTTCTCGAGCGTCAAGCCGACTTCTTCCGCAATGACCTTGCCGCCCGTCAGGATGGCGATGTCTTCGAGCATGGCCTTGCGGCGATCGCCGAAGCCAGGCGCCTTGACAGCCACCACCTTCAGAATTCCGCGGATGGTGTTGACGACGAGCGTTGCGAGGGCTTCGCCTTCGACTTCCTCGGCGATGATCAACAGCGGACGGCCGGACTTCGCGACCTGTTCGAGCGTCGGCAGGAGATCGCGGATGTTGCTGATCTTCTTGTCGAACAGAAGCACGAA
>JBDSAB010000333.1:0-8115 GCA_039922395.1 Caldimonas sp. | reverse complement strand
GACGATGAGCTGATCGGGCGGATGCGGCGCTCCTCCATGCTTCTGAACACGCAGTTGCGCGACCTGCAGACGTTGGCAAAAGGTGAGGCCGGCCACCTGGCGATGCACCCTGAGCCGTTCGAAGCGGCGGCGCTGGTCGAAGGGGTCGCGATGGCGGCCCGCGATTCGGCCCATCAGAAGGCGCTTGCGCTCCACGTGGAGCTGCCCGCCGATCCGGTTTTCGTCGTCGCCGATGGCTCGCGCATCGACCAGATCCTCACGAACCTGGTCGTCAACTCGGTCCGCTACACCGAAACCGGCGACGTGCGCATCACGCTGCATCCGTTCGACACGGCGGCATCGCAACTGCACTTCACGGTCGCCGACACCGGACCCGGCATTGCGCCGGACCGGCTGCCGTCGCTCCTCGAGCCCGACAAGCTGGTGGCTCCGGCGCCGCGCAAGGGCGAGGGCTCAGGCATCGGTTTGGCGGTCGTGCGCACGCTCGTCGATCACCTGGGCGGGACGATCGCGGTCGACAGCCGCGAGGGCCGAGGAACGGCGTTCGATGTGCGGATCCCCGCCGAGCTTATCGACCCGGATGCATCGGCGGACGATCCGGCATCCGACGAGCGCCGCGTCCTGATCATCGATGACCGCGAGGACGTGCTGACCGGCCTCACCAGCGTGATCAACGAGCTCGGCTATGCCTGCGATCACGCGCTGACCACCGTCGTCGCGGCCAACCTGCTCGCGGCACGGCGCTACGACGCGGTGCTGATCGACATCCAGATGCCGGGCAAGAGCGGCGCCGAGCTCGCCGCCGAGACGCGGGCGGGCAAAGGGCCGAATCGCGAGACGCGGCTGCTCGGCATGAGCGCGGCCGAGGTGACCGCCCGGTACGAGCACGGCCCGTTCGACGCCTGCCTGACCAAGCCGATCGATCGCAATGCGCTGATCAGCGCGCTGAGAGTGGCCTGGCCCGAGACATGGCCGTCGAGCACGGTCTGAACGGCGCGTGATCGAGTGCGCCCGTCGGAACCGGCGCTAGACCGGCGCCGACTGCGCGCGGCGTGTGAGCGCCGGCCGCGTCAATCACGTGAACCGACGCGCCACCGACTCGGCAACGCACACCGGCTTCGGCGAACCCTCCCGCTCCATCGTCACCTCGACGACCAGCTGCGCGCCGCCTTCGATCGGCTCGTAGCTGAGCAGCTTGAAGCGCCCGCGCAGCCGGCTGCCCGACGGCACCGGTGCCGGAAAGCGAACCCGATTCAGCCCGTAGTTGACGCCCATCCGCGTGTCGCGCACCTCGAACGCCGAAGCGCTCATCTCCGGCAACAGCGACAGCGTCAGGAAGCCGTGTGCCACCGTCGTCTTGAACGGCCCGGCCGCGGCCCGCACCGGATCGATGTGGATCCACTGGTGGTCGCCGGTCGCTTCGGCGAACTGGTCGATGCGCTGCTGCTCGACGCTCACCCACTCGCTGACACCGAGTTCCTGGCCGACGAGCGGTTGCAGGTCGGCGAGATGTTCGAAGCTCTTCATGTCGTTGGTTTCCGTTCGGTTCGTTGTGTCACGCGTCGACCCAGGATGTGATCGGCGCCCACTGCTCGCGGTCACGGTCGAAGCGGGTCGACGCGACGTCCCACAAGGTCAACCCATGCGCGGCCAGGTGCACGTAGTTCTGCGTGTCGCGCAGGAACGCCAGCACCGGCAACGTCACGCCGTCGAGAAAGGTCCGCAGCTGGTCGGCCGAGATCGTGCCCTCGCGCGTCCGCATCCCGACGATCGCCATCTGCACCCGGTCGCTGCGCCGATGCGCCTGCAGCTGGCGGATGAAATCGTTCGAGGCGTGGATGTCGAAGATGCTCGGCTGCAGCGGGATCACCACCTTGTCGGCGAGCTTCATGATCTCGTCGAGGCGCTTGCCATGCAGGCCGGCGGGGGTGTCGAGGACGACGTGGGTCGTGCCCTTGGGTGGCCGCACGATTTCGTCGCGCGCCACTTCCCAGGTCTCGATGCGCGGCAGTCCGGCCGGCCGCAAGGCCAGCCAGGTACGCGCCGACTGTTGCCGGTCGACATCGCCGAGCATGACGTGAACGCCGAGTGACGCGAAATAGCCGGCGAGGTTGGTGGCCAGCGTGGTCTTGCCGACACCGCCTTTCGGATTCGCAACCACGATCACCGGCATGTACGCCTCCCTTCGCTCTGCGGCTTTTGCGGTTATGTTAACGGCGCTCCCCGTCGCAACCCTGCCCGCGCCCATGGCCCATTCCCCCGCTCCATTCCCCATCGCGGACGAGCGCGCCGCCATCCCGACTGCTGAGGTGCTCGTCATCGTCGCGCACCCGCAGATCGAGCAGTCGCGCGCGAACCGACGCCTGATGAAGACCGCCGCGTCACTGCAGTCCGGCGACGGGGCACGCGTCGCGGTGCGCGACCTGTACGCGCTCTACCCCGACTACCTGATCGACGTCGCCGCCGAGCAGACCGCGTTGTCGGCAGCTCGGCTCGTCGTTTGGCAGCACCCGATCCACTGGTACAGCATGCCGCCGCTGATGAAGCTGTGGGTCGACGAGGTGCTCGCGTTCGGGTGGGCCTACGGTCCCGACGGCAACGCGCTGCGCCGGAAAGACCTCTGGCTCGTGGCGACCACCGGCGGGCCGGAAGACTCCTACCGGCCCGACAGCTACAACCGCTACTTCTTCGACGCGTTCCTGCCGCCCTACGAGCAGACCGCTGCACTGTGCGGCATGCGCTTCCTGCCGCCGCTGATGCTGCACGGCGCGCACAAGGCCAGCGAGGCCGAGATCCGCGCCCATGCCGACGTCTACGCACAGCGGCTTGCCTCGCACCCGGCCTGGCCGGAGATCGCCGACTACCCGGAAGGCGTCGCCTGCGAAGTGCCGCTGACCGCCCGACCGCTCGAGAACTTCGCCGAAAGCGCCTGATGGAATCGACCTCCTGGCTGAATGCCGGCCTCGTCTACCTGGCCGCTGCGGTGATCGCGGTGCCGCTGGCCCGTCTGGTCGGCCTCGGCTCGATCATCGGCTACCTCGTCGCCGGCATCGTCATCGGCCCGTGGGGCCTGAAGTTCGTCACCGACCCGCAGGACATGCTGCACTTCGCCGAGTTCGGCGTCGTGCTGATGCTGTTCCTGGTCGGCATGGAGCTCGAGCCGGACCGCCTCTGGGCCCTGCGCAAGCCGATCTTCGGCTGGGGCAGCGTGCAGCTGTTCGGCTCGGTCGTCGTGCTTGCGGCGATCGCGCTGCTCTGCGGCGTCGAGTGGCGGCTCGCGCTGGTGGCGGCCTTCGGCCTCGCGCTGTCGTCGACGGCGATCGCGCTCGGCGTGCTCGGCGAACGCAACCTGCGAGGCACCACATCCGGGCAGAGCGTCGTCAGCGTCGCGCTGCTGCAGGACGTCGCTGCCATCCCGCTGCTTGCGCTGCTGCCGCTGCTCGGCACGATGACCGGGCATGACGACGGCTCCGGCTGGATCGGCGCCGCCAAGGCGATCGGCGTCATCATCGCCATCATCCTCGGCGGTCGGTTGCTGCTGCGTCCCGCGCTGCGCTGGATCGCGCGCAGCGAGACGCCCGAGATCTTCACCGCCGCCGCATTGCTGCTCGTCGTCGCGACCGCTGCACTGATGCAGGCAGTCGGCCTGTCGATGGCGCTCGGCGCGTTTCTCGCAGGCGTGCTGCTCGCGGAAAGCGAGTACCGGCGCGAGCTCGAGACCGACATCGAGCCGTTCAAGGGCCTCCTGCTCGGCCTCTTCTTCATCGCGGTCGGCATGAGCATCGACTTCGCGGTCGTCTTAGCGCAGCCGCTGCTGATCGCCGCGGTCGTCGTCGGCTTCCTGCTGCTGAAGGCCGCAGTGCTCTGGGCGATGTGCAAGGCGATGCCGATCCCGAAGCCGGAGCGCCCGGTCTTCGTGATCCTGCTCGCGCAGGGCGGCGAGTTCGGCTTCGTCGTGTTCCAGACCGCGACGCAGGCCGGCGCGATCAACGCATCGGTGTCGTCGTTCCTGGTCGCCGCGGTCGCGGTCTCGATGCTGCTGACGCCGCTGCTGCTGGTGGCCGCCGACCGGTGGTGGATCCCGCTGCTGGCGAGCGGCCGGCGCAAGACCACGATCGAGGAGTTGAACGAGCCGCAGAACGCGTCGGTCATCATCGCCGGCTTCGGCCGCTACGGGCAGATCGTCGGCCGCCTGCTGTACGCGAACGGCGTTTCGGCGACGGTGCTCGACCACGACGCCGAAGCGATCGAGGCGCTGCGCAAGTTCGGCTGGCGCGTCTACTATGGCGACGCCGGCCGGCTCGATCTGCTGCGCACCGCCGGCGCCGCGACCGCCCGCGTGCTGGTGCTCGCGATCGACGACGTCGACCGCAGCGTCGACGTCGCGACGATGGTGCGCCAGAACTTTCCGAACCTGACGATCGTCGCGCGCGCCCGCAACGTCACGCACTACTACCAGCTGTACGAGCTCGGCATCCGGCTGATCGAGCGCGAAACGCTCGATTCGGCGCTGATGAGCGCGCGCAGCACGCTCGAAACGCTGGGCTGGGAGCCGCATCAGGCGCGCACATTGGCGTTGCGCTTCCGCCGGCACAACGTCGAGCAGCTGCAGGCGATGGCGCCGCACCGCAAGGACGAGGCGAAGCTGATTGCCGCGGCGAAGCAAGGCCGCCAGCAGCTCGAAGAGCTGTTCGCGCTGGAAAGAGAACAGGCGCAGCGCCGTCAGTCGCGCGCCGGCTGGAGCGGCACCAGCGAGTCGCTCGATCTCGAACGCGAGACCGCGGCCACGCGCTGATGCGTCAGACGATCCGGCAGGCTTCCTCGAAGCTGAGGCGCGGGCTGCGCGCGAAGATCTTGCTCGGGTCGCCCTCGCCGAGATTGCAAACAAAGTTGGTCTTGACCGCAGTGCCGGCCCAGAACGCGGCATCGATCTTTGCGTGGTCGAAGCCGCTCATCGGCCCGCAGTCGAGGCCGAGGGCGCGCGCAGCGATGATCAGGTAGGCGCCCTGCAGGCTCGAATTGCGGAACGCCGTCGCTGCAATGTGATCGGGCTTGCCCTCGAACCACGGCTTCGCGTCAGCGTGCGGAAACAGCTGTGGCAGCTTTTCGTAGAACGCCATGTCCATGCCGATGATCGCGCTGACCGGCGCCTGCCGCGTCTTCTCGGTGTTGCCCGGCGTCATGCATTCGAGCAGGCGCGCCTTCGCCTCGGGCGAGGCGACGAACACGATGCGGGCCGGGCTGCTGTTGGCCGACGTCGGCCCCCACTTCATCAGGTCCCAGAGCTGGCGCAGCGTGGCTTGCGGGATCGGCTCGGGCCGGAAACCGTTGTGCGTGCGGGCCTGCTCGAAGAGCTGTTCGGTCGTGACATTCATGGCGGCGCCGCGTGGTCGCGGAGGGTTCGGATGGGCGATTGTCGAGGCAGCGCGATGCACCCGCATGCGATGCTTTCGTCGACGCACTTCATCTGCGTCGAACGGACGACGTGCAGAATTGCGCCATGTTCGCCCCCTCGCAGCACGACGTCCGCGACTTCTTCTGCGCCGCGCACCGCAAGCTCCGCGAGAAGCAACCGCTGACCCCGCTCGAGGCGATCGCGGCCGACTGGATCGCCGAGCATCCGGAATACGAGACCGACCTCGCCGATGCCGAAGCGGCGCGTGCCGCGGTCTATGCGGTCGAGGACGGCCGCACCAACCCGTTCCTGCACCTCTCGATGCACCTCTCGATCAGCGAGCAGATCGCGATCGACCAGCCGCGCGGCATCAAGCAGGCGTTCGAGTTGCTGCGTGCCCGTCTCGGCTCCGCGCACGATGCGCAGCATCAGGTGATGGAATGCCTCGGCGAGATGATGTGGGCCTCGCAGCGCAGCGGGCGCCCGCCCGACGGCGAGGCCTACATCGACTGCGTGCGCCGCCGCGCGACGCGCTGAAGGCACTCCGGCGGCACGACCGCCGTCAGCGCATGTTGCCGGTGTGGCCGAGCGAATAACGGCCCGGCTGCGGCCATACGGTGAGCCCGTGCGGCTCCTTGCCGACCGGGATGACGCGCACCTCGCCGGTCGTCGTGTCGAAGGCATAGACGACGTTGTCGTAGCGGCCCGAGAGCCAGAGCTGCTTGCCGTCGGCGCTGACATTGCCCATGTCCGGGCTGCCGCCATCAGGCACCGGCCACTGGGCCACGATTTGTCGTGTCGCGAAGTCGATTACGGTAACGCTTCCTGGTCCGTTCGGCTTCGAGCGGGTCATGCCGTGCGAACCCCGATTGGCCACGTAGAGCTTCGTACCGTCCCTGCTGACGGCAAGGCCGTGGGCACCGATGCCGGTCGGGATGAACCCTATCTCCATGAAGTTGGCGCCATCGATCTCCCATACTCCGTCGTTCTTCATGTCTGCCACGTAGAACACCGTCCCATCTGGTGAGAGGCGGATGTCCTGCGGCATACCCATCTTCGGCAGCATCAGCGTACCCAGTACCGTCTTGTGCTGCAGATCTAGCTTGACCAGCCCGCCGCCGTGGAACTCGCAGGTGAATACCGCGTAGGAGCCATCCGCCGCGAAGTCGGCGTGGTTGATGCCGTGGCATGTCGGGGTGGTCATCGACGACTGCAGTGCCATGGTTTTCGGATCGCGGAAGTCGAGCCTTTTCAACGCCTCGTTGACGACGATGGCGGCGCTGCCGTCGGGCATGAAATACATATTGTAGGGGTCCGACACCTTGATTTCCACGCCGGGCTTACCGGTCAAGGGATCGATCGGCGTCAGGCTCGCGCCCTTGTTGTTGCGGCCGCCGTTGTTGGCCACCCAAAGCGTCTTCAAGTCCCACGCGGGGATCACATGCTGCGGCTTACGCCCAACGTGGTATGTGTCCACCACCTTGAGTGTTACGGGATCGATTACAGACACCGTATCGGACGAGTGGTTGGGCACATAAATCCGCGCCAGGGCTCCCGCGGTCGCCGGGCCAAGCCTGTCTGCGCCGGTGGCGGCGTAGATGTTTAGAGGGGCCAGTTGTGCCCACGGCATCACCGCCCAAGGAACGGCGGCAGCGGGCGACGCCACCAACGTGACCACCGCGATGGCAAAAGCGTGGCGGACGGCACGCAAAGCGACCAGGCTCATTTGTGCTGATGCGCAGCAAAGCTGCGGATGGCATCAACTGTGCCCTTAACGATCAAATCGACCCCCAATTGTCCGAATGCCGCTGATGCCCGGGTCGGATCTCCACCATAGACGCCGTCGGAAGCATTCAGCTTCCGTCCAGCGGTCAGTTGGTCGGCGCGCACGAGTGTCGGGTCTACGGCCATCATCAGTGAGGTGTCGGCGAGGCCAGCATGCGTTCCAATCTCGGCTTTTTTGGCACCCGCTGCGAGCAGGCTCGATACATACGGTCCCTGCGCGATAGCGTAGTAGCCAACGTCGGCGAACACCCTGACGGAGGACTTTGCCCATTCCTGGTTCAGCTTGTTGGCCACCGCGCTTTCGTCTGATTGATAGCTGCCGTGATCGCCAATCAAGACGATCGTCGTAAACCCGTGCAACTTGAAGCTTCGCGACGCGGATTCTAGAATGGATTTGAACGTCGCGTCGCTGATCGTGATGGTTCCGGGGAATTTCATGTGCGCACTTGGCGGGCTTATCGACCCCTCCGGCACATAAGAAATGACCGGCGCCACCACGGCATTGCCGAGCTGCTCCGCGATTCTTTGCGCTAGAAATTTTACCCGAACATTGTGCTTGCCGAGCGCCATGTCCGGTCCGCTCTGTTCGGTTCCGCCGATCGGCACTATGATCGTCGTCGTTCCCGCGCCGACCCGATCACGCAATTCGGTCCAGGTCAGATCTTCGAGTAGCACTGAGGCAGATTGCGCATGCGCTGGCGCAACCGGCAGACAGCACGCCAACACCAACATAGTGACCGACGCCCGGGATTGCATCCTGCGCATTTGCTTTCCTCAACTCAGCTATGAGGCGACGCTACTGGCAGCCCGAGACCAAGTCACCATACCAAAATGTAAACAGAAAGATGCGTCGCCGTACGCAAACTTTGTCCATTTGGTGGAACGACGCGCTCGGAAACATTCGTATTCGGACGACTGGCGACCATGGCAAGTGG
>JBDSAB010000332.1:0-6322 GCA_039922395.1 Caldimonas sp. | reverse complement strand
GGGTGGCGCTGGAAGAATTGTTGGAGCTTCCGCGTCGATGGCGCCGTGAATTCGACCGCAAATCGCCGGACTTACAAGTCGTCACGCCGAAGGTGGTGCGGCGACGACGGCCGGCTCGCCACCTTGATTTCGGCGCTCGGGTCCGCGATGGCGCCTCGATCCGCGGCGCAGCTCCCCTACTTGCGCTACAACCGGAGCTCGAACCGAAAGGAGACCCCATGAACGCACCGATCCGCGAACTGCCGTTGCCCGCCCGCCCGGCCGACATCGGCGCCGAGGAATGGGCGCTGCGCCTCGAGCTCGCCGCCTGCTATCGGCTGTTCGCGCATCTCGGCTGGACCGAGATGATCTTCAACCACATCACGCAGCGCGTGCCCGGCGACGAGCCGCAGTTCCTGATCAATCCGTACGGCCTGCACTACAGCGAGGTCACCGCGCGCAACCTTGTGAAGATCGACCTGCAGGGGCGTGTGATCGGCGAGTCGGCGTATCCGATCAACCCGGCCGGCTTCGTGATCCATGCGGCGGTCCACGCGAACCGGCCGGATGCCCACTGCATCATCCACACCCACACGACGGCCGGCATCGCGGTCGCCTGCAAGAAGGACGGACTGCGCTACGACAACTTCTACTCGGCGCAGTTCTGGGGCAGCGTGGCGTACCACGACTTCGAAGGCGTGACGACCGACCTCGCCGAGCAGGAACGGCTGGTTGCGAGCCTCGGCAAGGCCGACGTGATGATCCTGCGCAGCCACGGCCTGCTGGTGATCGGTCCGAGCATCCCGGAGGCCTTCATCCGCAGCTGGTCGCTGCAGCGCGCCTGCGAGGTGCAGCTCGCGGCCAGCTCGATGCCGGGACCGAACCACGAGATTCACGAGTCGGTGCTGCGCGCCATCCCCGAGCAGCAGAAGCCGATGCGCGCCGGTCACACCCGGCCGTTCCAGCCGGTGTTCGATGCGATGCTGCGGGTCGCCGGGATCCGGCGCGAGGACCTCGCCGGCACCTGAGCGTCGCGATCTGCCAGCGGGCGCCTCGGCGCGCCCGGGCAGATTTCAGTGCGGTGCCGACTCGCTCGGCCGCACCGTGAAGTAGATTGGCTGGCCGGTCGCGTTGCCGCGCAGCACCTTCAGCACGCAGTCGTGGTGGACGCGGCTGGCATCCAGGGTCTGATGCAGGCGATCGACCGAATCGATCACAGCGCCGTCGAGCCCGACGATCAGGTCGCCTTCGCGCAGCCCGGCGCGCGCGGCGGGGCTCTGCGCTTCGATCGTCGAGACGCGCACCGCGTGGCTCTGGGTCAGGCCGAAGGCGAGCACGACGCGGCGGTCGAGCGCGAGGGTCTGGCCGCCGACCCCGAGGTAGCCGCGCCGCACGCGGCCGTGCTGCATCAGCTGCGGGATGACCCAGGCGGCGATGTCGATCGCGACCGCGAAGCTGATCGACTGCGCGCCGCGGATGATCGCCGTGTTGACACCGATCACCTCGCCGCGCGCATTCAGCAGCGGCCCGCCCGAGTTGCCGGGGTTCAGCGCGGCGTCGGTCTGGATCACGTCGGGGATCAGCCGGCCGGTGCCCGAGCGCATGCTGCGCCCGAGCGCGCTGACGATGCCGGCCGTCACGGTGTGCTCGAAACCGAGCGGGTTGCCGATCGCGATCGCGATCTCGCCGCGCCGCAGCGCGGCTGACGAGCCGAGCGCGAGCGGCGACAGCGAGCCGCGCGACATGCCGTCGATGCACAGCACGGCGAGGTCGGTGTCGGGGTCGTCGCCGACCGAGCGCGCCTCGAAGGTGCGGCCGTCGCTGAGCGAGACCCGGTGGCGCTTGCCTTGCAGCGGGCCATGCTGGCCGGCGCGGGCGACGTGCGAATTGGTCAGCAGGTAGCCGTCGGGCGTGAACAGGAAGCCGGAGCCATTGCCGAGCGGGGCGTCGCGGTCGGCCGGACGGCCGTTGACCTGCACGGAGGCCACGCTTGGCCCGGCGTGTTCGACCACGCCGGAGACGGTCTGCGAATAGGCATCGAGAAGAAACGCGTCGGTTGCACCCACGGTGAAAGCTCCTGGACGAGCAGTTGGGAGCGCGCCGCGGCGCTTTCAAGGCCGGCCGGCTGCCTCGCTCGCGGTTGCGGGGCTTTGCAAGGCTTCACATCCGGCGCGTCAAGGCTTCATGTCCGGCGCGTCAACTGGCCGCCCGTGAAATCCGTTAGCTGGGAGGCGGGCGGCGTTGCTGCACGCGCTCAAGTCGGCCGCCGCAAGACCGATCTCGACCTTGTCGCGGTCCGAACCGGAAAGTCGAAGGGAACCATGAAGCAGGTGGAATACTGGCGCTGGCGCTACCGCGATCCGCAGTCCGGGCGCATCTGCCGCACGATGTTCCAGCTGACCGCCGAGGAGGCGGCCAAGTACCCGGAAGCCGAACGGATCCCCGGCAGCATGCTGCTCCGGGAGGTCGAGGACAGCGCTTTTGCCGATACCCGGCCGCGCATCTTCCGGCCGGCGGGCGCCAAATAGCACGCGGTCGCCGGCCCCGGCCACCCCTTGCCGCTGGGCGGATCGCGTCGACCCACCGTCGTCCCTGCGCGCGACCGGGCCCTTGAAGGTTGCTACAGTCGCGGTCATGCATGCCCCGCAAGTTCCCAGCCTGATTTCTCGATCGGTTTTTCGCAGCGGTCGGCATGCCGTCGAGCCGGGCGGAGGTTCATTTGCTGGGTGACCTGATGAAGCGGCTGCGCGCTCAACTGGCCAAGGTTTTTTCCTCGCGCGGCCAATCCGGGCTGCTCGAACGGCGCGACCCGGCAGCGCTGCGGCGGCCCGAGGTCGAGAGCGACCGCGTGCTGATGCCGGCAACCTTGAAGTGGCTCGAGCTGCTGCCCGAATACGCCCGCCCGACGCTGTTCTGCGAGCGCTTTCCGCGCATCGTCAACCAGTTCGCGAAAGTCTGGGCCGACCGCAAGCTGTGCAAGGTCTATTTCGAGACGCTGATGGGCGACGACCGGGGCGGGCGCGCCGGGTTCGGCCCCGAGGTGCGCAAGGAGATCGTCCGCCTGCGCGTGTTCTACGAGACGACGATGAGCGACGCCAGCGCCGAGCACGATTTCAAGCAGCGCCTCGCCGCGACGCCGATCGGCCGCGCGACGGTCGATAGCCAGCAGTCGACGACGCGGGGCTGAGTCATGGCGACCCTTCCGGGGCTTCCGCAGACCGACGATCCCGAGCCGGACGCACTGCCGGTCGAGCCCGACGACGGCACGACGATTCCCGGCCTGCCCGACGATCCGAAGGGCAAGCCGGGCGAGCCGCCGCCGGTCTGACCCGGCGAGAGCGAGGCCGATGGTCGCGGACCGCGCCGGGGCAGCGCCGGCGACGCCCAGCCTCGACGAGGGCGAGGCGGCGCGCCAGGCGGTTCCGTTCGTGCGCAAGGGCCTGACCTCGCAATCGCTGTACTTCTCGATCGAGGAGGTGCAGAGCCGGATGCAGCTCCAGCATCCCGATGCGCTCGACCTGCGCTACACCCGCACGATGATGGGCTTCCTGCGTTTCATGCCGGCGCCCGGGTCGATCGCGATGGTCGGGCTGGGTGGCGGCTCGCTGGCGAAGTTCTGCCACCGTCATCTGCCGAAGGCGCGGATCGACGTCGCCGAGCTCAATCCGCACGTGATCGCGCTGCGCGACACGTTCCGGGTGCCGCCCGACAGCCAACGCTTTCGCGTCGTCGAGGCCGACGGCGCGCGCTTCGTGCGCGAGGCCGAGCGCCGCTACGACGTGCTGCTGCTCGATGCGTTCGGCCCGCAGGGCTTGCCGCGCACGCTGAGCTCACAGCGCTTCTACGACGACTGCCTCGACCTGCTGGCGCCGGACGGCCTGCTGGTTTCCAACTTCCACAGCGCGGCGCGAGACTTCGTGGCCTGCGTGCGGCGCGTCGAACGCAGCTTCGCGAGCGGCGTGCTGGTCGTCGAGGATCGCGAGGCCGGCAACAGCATCGCGTTTGCGCGCAAGGGCGCTGCGCTGAGCGCCACCGCAGCCGTTCGCCCGCGCGCGTTCGACGCCGGCGCCTGGGGCCGGCTCGGCGGCGCCTTCGAACGCATCGGGACGGCCTTGGCGAAACGCGACGCGCAGCCGGCATCGAGTCCGGTTTCGAGCGTCGGAGCCGCTTCGTGATAGAGGACACCCCGGTGCCGGCCCGGCCGGCGTACCAGAAGTTCGACGTCGAGGTCCGGCCGAGCCCGATCGACGGCCAGGGCGCATTCGCGGCCGAGCCGATCACCGCACGTCGCAAGATCGGCGAGATCCGCGGCACGTCGATGAGCGTCGCCGAGGCGCGGATCCGGGCGACGCGTCAGGAGCGAATCATGATCGTCGAGGTGTCGAGGCGGCGCGCGATCGACTTCTCGCGCTCGACCGATCCAATGCGCTACACCAACCATTCGTGCCAGCCGAATGCGCGCCTGACGATCCGCCAGGGCCGGGTCGAGTTCTATGCGCTGCGGCCGATCGCGGCCGGCGAGGAGATCACCGTCGACTACGGCGAGACCCATCACGAGGGCCGGCTCGCCTGCCGCTGCGGCGCGCCGGGCTGCGTCGGCCGGCTCTAGCAGCATCTCGTCCGAACTGCAGCGTTCGACGATTCGGCCTCCGCGAGTTTCGAGGTCAGACGCGTCGACGTTCGCGCCGAGCTCTCGAGATCCGAGGTTCCGTGCCCGCGGCTGAAACGGCCCCTCGTCGGGTATCGTGCGACGCCGTCTGTTTTCCCCCTGGGCCTGCCATGCCTTCCGCCGCCCGCGTCCTCGCCGATCGCCGTCACCTGTGGGCCTTCGTCGTCGGCTCGGTCGCGGTGACCGCCGGCGTGCTGCTGCACCTGCCGATGTTCTGGATGGGCCGCGGCAACGGCTTCCGGCTCGCCGACATGCCGATGGACGCCGAGATGACCTGGGGCATGGTCCTGATCGTCGCCGGCATCTGCATCGCCGGCTACGGCCTGCTGCCGAAGCGGCTCGCCCCGGCCGACGGCGCGCCCCACGAGGTTGCGATCAGCGCGCCCGAGGATGCGCCGCTCGGTCCGCGCCACTGGCGCCTGATGGTGGTGCTGACGGTCGCGCTGGTGATCGACGTGATGAAGCCGGCGAGCCTCGGCTTCGTCGTGCCCGGGATGATCGACGAGTACGGCGTGCCGGCCGCGACGATCGCCTGGTTGCCGTTCGCGGCGCTTTGCGGCACCGTCGTCGGCTCGGTGATCTGGGGCGTGCTCGCCGACCTCTACGGCCGGCGCGCGTCGATCCTGCTGTCGGCGGTGATGTTCGTCGGCACCTCGATCTGCGGTGCGATGCCGTCGCTGTGGTGGAACGTCGGCATGTGCTTTCTGATGGGCGCCGCGGCCGGCGGCATGCTGCCGGTGACCTACGCGCTGCTGGCCGAGACGATGCCGTCGCGCCAGCGCGGCTGGGCGCTGGTGCTCGTTGGCGGCCTCGGCGCGGTCGGCGGCTACCTCGCCGCGAGCGGCCTGTCGGCGTGGCTGCAGCCGATGTTCGGCTGGCGCATCCTGTGGTTCCTGAACCTGCCGACCGGGCTGCTGCTGATCCTGCTCAACGTCTTCGTGCCCGAGTCGCCGAAGTTCCTGATCTCGATCGGCCGCACCGCCGAAGCGCATGCGGTGCTGCGTGGCTTCGGTTGCACGGTGCAGGACATCGGCGTCGCCGTTGCCCGCGACGCGCAGCGCGGTGCTGAAGCGAGCCTCGCCGTACTGCGCGGCTACGCCGGCACGACCTGGGCCCTCAGCGTCGCGGCGCTGGCCTGGGGCCTGATCAACTTCGGGCTGCTGTTGTGGATGCCGGCGCACCTGGTCGCGAAGGGCTACAGCATGGCACTGACCAGCGAGCTGCTCGCCGCCTCGGCGCTGATCGCGCTGCCGACCGTCTTCGTCGCCGCTTCCTGTACAGCCGATGGAGCAGCAAGGGCGCGCTGCTGGCGACGGTCGCGCTGACGGCAGTCGGCTTGCTCGGCGTGATCCACCTCGAGCTCGCGTCACCGGCTGCGGCGAGCCCTGTCTGGCCGGTCGCGGTGCTGATCGTCGGCGTCAACGGCCTGATCGCGATGCTGCTGCCCTACGCCGCCGAGAGCTACCCCGTGCGGGTGCGCGGGCGCGCGACCGGCTGGATCGCCGCCTGCACCAAGGCCGGCGGCCTGGCCGCGCAGTTCCTGAGCCTGCTCGGGCTGGTGCCGGCGCTGGCGATCGCCGCGTTGCTGATCCTCGTGCCGGTCGTGCTGGCGTTGGGCCTGGTCTGGATGTTCTGCGCCGAGACGCGCGGCCGCGACCTGCGCGATCTGGAAGC
>JBDSAB010000331.1:0-7806 GCA_039922395.1 Caldimonas sp. | reverse complement strand
CGCGTGGCTTCGAGGTTCCCTGAGCCATCCGCGCGTGGACCGGGGCCAGAGGCCGGAGGACATTGATGGTTCGGACCTTTGCAGGGTTGCGCAGGCGATGCGTGGTGCTGCTAACCGTGCTGCAGCTTGCCGCCTGCAGTTCGCTGCCGGTCATCGTTACCGACACGGCTCGTGTGAATGCACCGGTGCAGGTCGAGGCAACCAACGGCCGCATCCTGTCGGCAAGCCAGAGCAAGTCGTTGCTTGAAAAGCGCGGTCTCTCGAGTGCCCAGTCGGACCACTTCGAACGCCACTTGGCGTTGGAACAAGAGGTCTCCGGCAGTCCGCTGACGACGGGAAACGCCGCGGTGCTGCTCCAGGATGGCCCTGCGACTTACGCAGCGATGTTTGCGGCCATCGAAGGCGCCCGCGACCATGTCAATCTCGAGACCTTCATCCTGGAAGACGATGAGGTCGGCCAACGTTTCGCCGAAGTGCTGCTCGAAAAGCAGCGGCAAGGGGTTCAGGTGAACTTGATCTATGACGGCGTCGGCTCCCTCTCCACGCCGCGCGCCTTCTTCGAGCGCTTCAAGGAAGTCGGCGTCAGGGTGCTCGAATTCAATCCGGTCAATCCGCTGAAGGCGAATGGTGGCTGGGAGCTGAACAACCGCGATCACCGCAAGCTTCTGATCGTTGACGGCACGACGGCTTTCGTGGGCGGCGTCAACATCAGCGCGGTGTATTCAGGCGGGTCGTCGCGCGGCCGGTTTGGCTCTGCCGCCTTCGTCGCCGCGTCACCGCAGCAGGCCAGGGATCTGCCTTGGCGAGATACCCATGTGCAGGTGAGCGGTCCCGTCGTCGGCACCCTGCAGAAGTTCTTCATGGAGACCTGGGCGCAGCAAGAGCGCGAGCCCCTCGCCAGTCGGGACTACTTTCCCGTGCTCAACGCTGAGGGCAAGGACGTCGTCCGCGCGATTGCAAGCTCGCCGGAGGACCCGTTCAGCCAGTTTTACGCGACGCTGATCTCGGCCATCAACACGGCCCAGAGCGAGATCCTGTTGAGCAACGCCTATTTCATTCCCGACCCGCAGTTGAAGCAAGCTCTTGTCGACGCGGTGTCGCGCGGTGTTGCCGTGAAGATGGTGCTGCCGAGCGCCACCGACTCTTGGCTCGTGTTTCACGCCGGCCGCGCGCACTATGACGAACTGCTGCGTGGCGGCGTGAAGCTCTATGAGCGCCACGACGTGCTGCTCCACTCGAAGACAGCGGTGATCGACGGGGTCTGGTCTACGGTCGGATCGACCAACCTGGACTGGCGCAGCTTCCTGCACAACCAGGAAGTCAATGTGCTGATCTTGGGATCCGAGTTCGGTGAACGGATGCGGGCGGCTTTCGAGCGCGACGTTGCCGTTTCAGGAGAAATAACACTGCACCAATGGCAGCGTCGGGGAATCGTCGTCCGAGTGAAGGAGCATGTGGGGCGAATGTTGGAATACTGGCTTTGAGTCGCTCGCGCTCGGCGTGAATGCACGTAGCAGCACGTCGTTCGATCAATTCCACGGTTCCAAGCAGAATGACGGCTGTCAGAGCGCAGCCGCGATCTGCCTTGGACGTGCGGTCGATGTCAGTCGCGACCGTGCTTCGGCTTCTTGCCGTTGTCATGCTCGCGGTCGCCGTCGCGACGGCCGTCATCTCGGTGTCCGTGCTGCTTGTCCCAGCCGCGATGACGTCCGCGGTTCCAGCCGGGATGCTCCTGCTCGTAGCGCTCGCGCACCCACTCATCGCGGACAAAGTGCACCGGCTGTCCGCAGGCGCTGTACTGGCCACAGTAACGACGCCAGTTCTGTTGATGGGTTGGCGGCACATAGAGGTACACCGGCTGGCGTTCCACGACCACACGTGACGGGGCGATGATCACCGGCTCAGTCCGGTAGAGCGCTGGACGTGGCAGCTCGCCAATGTTGATGCGCCCATAGACGCCTGGCTGATTGATGCCGATCGATACGCTGGTCTGGGCGGTGGCCGTGCCGACAGCGGAGATTGCGAGAACGAGCGCGAGAATGATTTTCATAGGGTCCTTTGAGGTCAGCTGACCTTAAGGGCAGCGAGTCTCTGGCGGCAACACTCCTGGCTCCGCCACGTCCCACATTGCCGACCTTTACACGATCGCACGTCGACTGCGTCGCGTGCGGTGGGGCAGTAGTCCATTTCCCACAGCGCGCCGGGTCGCAATCGGGTGGCGCATGCGCGAGGCGCTTTGCAAAATTGCTGCACTGCAACAAGGAAACCATGATTTCGACTCCTCAAGCGACTCGGCCATCGCTTCACCTCTTCGGCCTCGGGCCATGGCGCGCTGTCATGGAGTACGCCGCCATGCGGATGCCTAAACCGATCGCGTCCGCGTCCGGTGACGGCTATCCCGTGATGATCTTCGTTGCCTGGCAGAACTGCATCCAGTCCGGACACCGCAGCGAGCAATGATGGCTTCTGCAATGAACGCTGCTGCAAGCAATCTTGCGCAGCAACTTGTGCTGGAGCACTCGGCCGAAGGGCTCGCGCGCAGTCTCAGACGCATCGCCGCTCAGCACCGCGATGACTCTGAGGTCTTGGAGGTGTGTGAGAAGTGGACTATCCGGCTCTCGGAATTCCAGCGCCGGGTGGTCAGCGCCGGGGTCGAAGCCCAACCAGTGCGTCAAAGAGAAGCGCGCGCAGTCAGCACACGTCCCGACAAGAACGCCGCTCACCGCGGTACACCGCGGCTGGATGAATTCATGGTGGCGAAAGCCTGATCGGCAGAAGCCAGGTCGTGCCCCGACCGGTCGATCGCCTCTGCTGACCTTCAGCGTCCGGTTGTCGGCCGCCGGGAGCATGCGACCCGGGTCGCGGGTCACGATCAGAATTGCCGTAGAACGGCGTGTCACCTACGGCAGGTGATCCTTCGGTGCCACCGCAGCGAGCAGCTCCAGTTGCTTCCTCTGAATCTGCAGCAACTCGTTCCACTGCCCCTCGCGCAATAGATCGATCTTCTCGTGGAGCAGCATGATTTCCAGTTCAGCCTTGAGATTGACCTCGTAGTCGTGTTCAGCGGAGAGGCGGTCTTTCTCCGACTGCCGGTTCTGGGACATCAGGATGATCGGCGCCTGGATGGCGGCCAGCATGGAGAGAAACAGATTGAGCAGGATGTAGGGGTAGGGGTCGAACGTCGTCCCACGCCTTGCGAGAAGCAAGGCATTGAGGACGACCCAGACGAGCATCGCGGCGGCGAACATTCCGACGAATGTCCACGAGCCGCCGAAGGAAGCCACCGCATCAGCAGCTCGCTGACCCGCGGAGGGCGGAGTGGCGGGATCCTCAGCGAGGTTGCGGGCGATGTGAGTCCGCTGCGCCACGTGCCGCGCGACCTTCTTGGCTCGGTCGTCAAGCGTCTCGTAGGCCGCGCCCAGAAGGCTGGTTGCGATCTCGTCAACCTTGTGCATGGGGCGCTCCACCGATTGCGATGTTCACCAGCGCCGATCACGCGACCGAGCGGGGCTGGCAAAGCTGGTCCAGATGGCGCATGCGCTCATGGCGCGCCGTTCGTCTTCAAGGTGTGATCGCGACTTTCAGCACACCGTCGCGTTGATGGCCGAAAAGCTCGTAAGCGGCCTCGATGTCGTCGAGCTTGAAGCGGTGGGTCACCATCGCGCCGAGATCGACTCGCCGGGCTGCGATCAACGCCATCAGCCGGCGCATGCGCTCCTTGCCGCCCGGGCAGAGCGTGGTGACGATCTTGTGGTCACCGAGTCCAGCCGCGAACGGACCGAGCGGGATCGTCAGGTCGGTCGAATAGACGCCGAGGCTCGATAGCGTTCCCCCTGGGCGGAGCACGCGCAGGCACGCCTCGAAGGTCTTCTGCGTGCCGAGCGCCTCGATCGCGACGTCGACGCCGCGGCCTTCGGTGAGGCGCATGATCTCCTCGATCGGATCAACCTTGCTCGCATCGATCACGTGGTCGGCGCCCATCCTTCTGGCGATGTCGAGGCGGCCGGCGAGCCGGTCGACGCCGATCACCATCGCCGCGCCGCTCAGCTTGGCACCGGCGGTCGCACACAGGCCGATCGGTCCCTGCGCGAACACCGCCACCGTATCGCCGATGCGGACGCCCGCACTTTCGGCACCGCTGAAGCCGGTCGACATGATGTCCGGGCACATCAGCACCTGCTCGTCTTCGAGTGTGTCGGGCACCGGCGCCAGATTGGCCATCGCGTCGGGGACCAGCACGTACTCGGCCTGGCAGCCGTCGATGGTGTTGCCGAATTTCCAGCCTCCCATCGCCTTCCAGCCATGCGTCGTGCCGGCACCGTCCTGCGAACCGACACCGCACATGCACGCGGTGCTCCAGCCGCTCGGCGTGATCGCCCCGGCGATGACGCGCTGACCCTCGCGGTAACCGCGCACACCCGAGCCGAGCTTCTCGATCACGCCGACCGGTTCGTGGCCGATCGTGAGTCCGCGCTCGACCGGGTACTCACCTTTGAGGATGTGGACGTCGGTGCCGCAGATCGTGGTCGTGGTGACGCGCATCAGGGCGTCCTGCGGGCCAACATTCGGAATGGGCTTGTCGTCGAGGACGATGCGTCCCGGCTCGACGAAGATGGCGGCTTTCATAAGGGGCATCAAGGATTTCCTGAAAGGGTTGAAAAGGGGCGCCGAAGCGCCTCGGCGCCTGGGTGTCTGGCTGCTTGGGCCGTTTGACGATGGCGACATGTGCGGCCGTCCGCGGTGTCGATGACGTTGGCGGTTGCCAAGTGAGTCTGTTGCGGGAACGTCGCCTGGCGCTGACTCATCATCGCGTCCGCGCTCGGAGTCAGCTCGGATACGAAGTCGGTGTAGTTCTGCACCATGCCTTGCACGGGTCCGGTGAACGCATTCGAGCGAGTCGAGAGTAGGGTCTGCATCTTCTCGGGGCGATGCGTTCAGGTCCAGTCACAAGGAGGAGACTGTCCATGCCCTGTTCGATTCGCTTTGCAAGGTTTGCCCTCGCCGGCGCTCCGGCTCTGATTCTGTGCGGAGGGGTCAAGCGGGTCGGGGAACGGCCGGCCGGCGATATCGCCGTGCTGATGCCCGGCGGCAGCGATGCTCCTCACATCCATCGCACCCTGAACTGGCACAGCTCGTTTTCCGACGACCCGGGAATCGTCCTGCGGATTGCCGAGATGCAGGCCCAAGTCGAACTGGGCCGGCTGCTGCCAAAAGAGAACCTCCTTCCCTCCGTGCTGATGGAGGACGTCACCGAAGACGAGCTGGCCCAATGGCGAGTGCTGGGCAACTTCGAAGCGCTGGTCGGGCTTGACTTCACGGCGACGGACCTGAGCGATGCAGTTCAGCCATTCAAGTCCCTGTTGAAGGCCGATATCGTTCGACAACCTCGGTGACAGTCGCTTTGCCAAGGGACTCGAGCGCGCCACAGGGGGGATCGAGCCAGGTCTGACACAGCTCATTGCAGAGAGTGGCGGGGAAGGGAAATGGTGAAGACACATCCGAGGTTCGGCATGTCCCGAACGCTCAACGTGCCGCCGTCAGCCTCCACGCTTTGACGTGCGATTGAAAGGCCGAGGCCGGACTTGTCATTGCTGCGTTGTGAGAACGGTGTGAACATCTTCTCAGCGCTTCCGGCCGGCAGCCCGCCGCAGTGGTCCCGGACTTCGATCAGGACTTCTTCGCCGAAGGCGTAGGCCTTCAACGTGACCTCCGTACTCGCGTGCGTGAACTTGAAGGCGTTCTGCAGCAGGTTGGTCAGCGCCGCCAGCAAGAGACCCCGATTTGCTCGGATGACCAGATCGGGATCCACCGCAGGGACCGCCAAGGCGCAACCCGCGGCATGTGCAGCGAGCTGCCCGGCGGTTTCGGCATCGGCGATCAGGGAGGCGACCGACATTGTGTACCGCTGCCCCGGCGCGCCGTTCTGCACCTCGGCGATCGACCGGTTGACCAGCTGGGTGAGCGAGGCAAGCGCCCGTTTCAGGACCGCACCGGTCGCGCCGCCCATCGTCATGTTGCCGAACTGCAGCGCGGCGACCGCTAGCGTCGCCGTGCCGAGCGCGTTGCGCAGCTCATGAACCAGGAATCCCAGCCGTTCATCGGCTGCGGCGTCGTGCCCGCGGGCGATGGTCGCGTCGCGCTGGAAGCTGAACTCGGTCACCGCGTCGGCGATCGCGTTGTCCAGGCACCGATTCAAGGTTCGGAAGTCGTTGATCGAAAACGGCGCATCGCGCTCGAACGCCAGGTCGGTGATGGCCTGGCAGAGGTCGCCGTAGTCGTGGACAACCTGGTCAACGGTGAAGCCCAGCTGCAGCAATTCCTTGCCGTGCGCGGTTGCGCTCACGCCTATTTCCGAAAGGGCGAGGGCATCACCGCCCGAAGGCCCCGAGATGCGCTCGCTTTCAGCGGTTTCGTCGGCCTGTTCTGCTTTCAGTGTGCGCGTCAACTGGTCGAGGAATAGCGGCACGCCGTTCGCAAGCTGTGCAGCCGTGGCGGCTCGCTTCGGCCGTTGGGCGACCTTGTGCTTGCAGCGCTCGATCAGCTCGCTTCGATTGTTTCTCAGGAATTCGTGCATGGGGGAAAGCAAGGCGGTCACACGTTCGGTTCGATCGACCCGGCGCCCGCGATCCGCGAACCCGCGTGTGACACGTCGGCGGGCAGGCGTCGGTTCCACGCGCCCGGACCGAACGGACGCGGAGCACCTGTCGTCCGAGGGCTGTTCGTGCGGAGCGCATGAAGCCTCCCGAGCGCCGCACTGCAGCCTCCGCCGGTATCGCGACGTTTCTGAATCGACATCGCCAGCCCTCGACGTGTTCAACGGTCGTCGTCGACCATTAGGCAAGAGTGCTGCGAACCGCGTCTGTCTGCTAGCGCACAGAAGGGCGACGTCAAGGACCTTGATTGCGGAGCTGGCGGCTGCCGCGAGTGGACCGTGCTTCTCGCTTCCTATACTCGAGTTTTCGCCGGAGCCTGCCGACAACGGGGCGCCTGCTTGCACATGGTCGACCACCACTTCGCCAACGCCTCGCAGGGCGCCGTCGGCATCATCGCCGCGGGCGGCGCTCCGGGTGCGGACCCCGAGCACCACAACATTCCGGCGGGCGCGGCACCCAGTGAAACAGCGGCGTTGCAAGGCAAGCTGGCCTTCGAGTCGAAGTGCCTCGCGTGCCACTCGATCTGATGACCGAGTTGGATCACCTCGATGGCCCTGTCCGACGGCAAAGAAAAAGGCCTTGAGAATCAAGGCCTTAGGAAATTTGGTGGAGAGGAGGAGGATCGAACTGCAGACCTTTCCACTCAAACCGATTCGACACTTGGCCCTTGTAAATCAAGGACTTAGGCGACTTCGAAAAAAGTTCAAAGTACCAAACTTGGACGTCCACCGTGGTCGCACAACTGGATGTCCGTTCAGCCGCAGTCTAGTGGGTCCACACAGAAAAGTCGACCGTTTCGAAATCGACGCTCGAAGAGTCAGCCGTCACGACGAGGCGCTTGTGCATCGTGGCTTCCTTGATCGAGACCTCCTTGATACGTCCCCCTCTCCGCACGCTCCACCAGGGGATGGCGCGGCGGAAGAACCAGTCTGCTAGGTTCAAGCTGAGATAGCACGGAGCGGGGCGGTCGCATAATCTTCGTCATGGGGAACGGGGCGAGTCACCGTAAAAGGCGGGTGTCCGAGCTCGTCGCGCAGATCGCGACGATCGTTGCAGAGTCCGGCAGTCCAGAGGGTTTCGATGCCGCCCAGTGGGTTGCTTCGTGGCTCGCGCAGCCGAACCCGGCACTCGGTGGCAAGGCTCCAGGGCATTA
>JBDSAB010000330.1:0-2981 GCA_039922395.1 Caldimonas sp. | reverse complement strand
TGGCCATGCCTTCCGTTCGCGGCCGCCGCCGGCGTGCTGGCCGTGCTCGGCATGGCGCCGGCGGGCGCCGCGGACAAGGCCGCATTCGGCACCGAGGCGGTGGCGGCGTGCGAGCAGGCGGCGCGGCAGTCGCTCGGGCCGCAGGCGCAATTGGCCGACCTCACGTTCAGCCCGCCGCCGACCGTCCAGGAAGGACTTTCGAGCGACAGCCAGGTCGTGCTGCGCGGAGCCGGACGCTGGCGCGCGGCCGGCGGCGCACGCAGCTTCACCTACAGCTGCAACGTCGACGTGCGCACCGCGAAGGCGGTCGGCCTGGTGATCCGCGATGTGGCCCCGGTCGCGGCCGCGGCTGCGCCGGCGCGCATGCCGACCGAGCCGGACCTGAGCGCGCTCTCGCCGGCCGCCTGCGAATCGAGCGCGGTGCAGGCCCTGAAGAAGCGCTGGCCGCGGGTCGGCCAGATCCGTTTCGACGACGCGACGCGGCGCTTCGCGCAGAAGACGCCGAGCCGGGCCGAATTGCACGGCGCCGGCCGCGCACTGCCGGAGCCGGAGGCGCAGCCGACGCACTTCGGCTTCGAGTGCGAGATCGACACGCGCGACGGCCGCGTCGTCGGCATGCGCATCTCGGGCTGAGCGCCGGCGGCCTGCCCGCAGCGACGCCGGTAGTCTCGGGCCGCAGCGATCCGCCTCAGCCCGCGTCCGAGTACTTGATCGAGCAGCCGTAGGCTCGCGTGTTCGGCTGGCTGACCGCCTTGCCGGCGAGCACTTCGCCGATCGTCTGGTTGACGTGGTTCGTCGCCGTCTTGATGTCGGCCACATTCGCGGTCGGCTTGCTGTCGATCGCGCCGGCGTAGACGAGCTTGCCGGCCGGGTCGATCACGTACATGTGGGGTGTCGTGCGGGCGCCGTAGGCGCGCCCGATCTTGCCGTCGTTGTCCATCACGGTGGCGGTCGGTGCGCCGTCCTTGCTGCGGATCCACGCCGCCAGCTCGCTCGGCGGCCGGTAATCGCCGGCGTCCTTCGCGGTCGAGCTGACCGACAGCCAGGCCACGCCCTGCGCGGTCGCCGACTTCTGCGTCGCCGGCATGTTGCCGCTGTTGTAGTGCTTCTGGACGAACGGGCAGCCCGGGTTGACCCATTCGAGGACGACGTGCTTGCCCTTGTAATCGGCGAGCGAGACCGCCTTGCCGCTGGTGTCGACTGCCGAGAACGACGGTGCCGGTTGACCGACGACTGCCTGAGCGGCGACGCCGAAGGCCGTGAGAACGCCGGCGGCGAGCGCCGCAGTCAGGATCGCTTTGTGCATCGAAGGCTCCTGGTCAGGTCGGTGGCGGCGGTGCGGCCGCCGGTGGAGAAGTGGACGCGCGGTCCGGCCAGCCCGTCAAGGCCGAGCGGATCTCGGCGACGCCGAGAATTTCGGAGAGCAGCCGCGGCGACGCATCGCCCGGTGCATAGAGCGCGTACACCGGCACGCCGCTGCGGCCGAGTTGGCGCAGCGCCTCGGTGATCGCAGGATCGCGCCGGGTCCAGTCGGCACGCATCAGCACGACGCCGCGCGCGCGGAATGCGGCGAGAACTTCAGCGTCGCCCAACGTCGTGCGCTTGTTGAACTGGCAGGTGACGCACCACGCCGCGGTGAAATCGACGAAGACCGGTCGGCCGGCGGCACGCACACGCGCCAGCGCGTCGGGCGACCAGGGCTGCCAGCCGGCTTCCGATTGCGCGGTCGCCGCGGTCGCAACCGGCTCGCCGGCTTGCGCCTGAAGCACGGGCCAGGTACCGACAGCCGCCGCGATGACCACCGCGGCCGCGCCGACGCGAAACGCCGCCGCGCCAAAACTCCTGCTGCGCGTCGCCGAGAAGACCCAGGCGGCGAAAGCGACCGCGAGGATCAGCCCGAGCAGCGCGGCCGCGCCGTCGATGCCGACTTGCTGGCCGAGGACCCAGAGCAGCCAGACCACCGTCGCGAACATCGGGAACGCCATCGCAGTGCGGAACGTCGCCATCCAGCGGCCGGGTCGCGGCAGCCAGCGGCCGAGTCCCGGCGACAGGCTGGCCGCGAGGTACGGCGCCGCCATCCCGAGGCCGAGCGCGGCGAAGACCGCGAGCGCCTGCGGCGTTGGCTGAGTCAGCGCGGCCCCCAACGCCGCGCCCATGAACGGCGCGGTGCACGGCGATGCGACCGCGACCGCGAGCACCCCGGTGAGCCCGTGATCGACGACCGGATGGCGCGCGCGCAGCGATGCCAGACCGCTCGGCAGCAGCTGCCCGACCTCGAACACGCCGAGCAGGTTCAAGCCGATCAGCGCGAACAGGATCGACAGGCCGGCGACGAAGACCGGCGATTGCAGCTGAAAGCCCCAGCCGAGCTGGTCGCCGGCCGCGCGCATCGCCAGCAACAGGCCGGCCAGCGCGACGAACGACGCGACGACGCCCACCGTGTAGGCCAAGCCCTGTCCCGCGATCTGGCGCCGGTTCGCACCCGGCCGTGCGAAGCCGACCACCTTCAGCGCGAGCACCGGGAACACGCACGGCATCAGGTTCAACAGCAGGCCGCCGATGAAGGCGAACCCGAGTGACATGAGCAGCGGAATCGGGCTCGCGGCCGGAGCGTTCACGACGCCTGTCACCGGTGCAGCCCCCGGCTGCGGTGCAAGCGCCGCCTGCGGCGCCACGCTGCGCACGCCGGTCAGTGGCCAGTTCGGACCGGCGAAACCGACCTCGACCCCGCGCGACTCGCCCGGCAGCGCGAGCACCGCCTGCAGCCGCGCCGGACTTTCGCTGCGCTGCGCCGACAGCGGCACGCGCAGCGCGAGCCGTTCGCCGTCCCAACGCTGCTCGACGCGGCCGGCGTGGTCGATCACGCCGGCATCGGCGGCGAAGTAGTCGAGCGCCTTGCCGCGCAGGTCGGCGGGCAGGCCGTCGATCTGCAGCGCGAGAACCTGGCCGTCGACCTTCGCCTGCACGGTCGCGGTCGATGC
>JBDSAB010000329.1:0-3531 GCA_039922395.1 Caldimonas sp. | reverse complement strand
TGGCCGATGCGACCGTGCTGGTGCTGTTGATCGTCTCGGTCGGCGTGCACTTCGCGCTGACCGGGCTCGGCCTCGTCTTCTTCGGCGCCGAGGGTTTCCGCAACCCGAGCTTCTGGGATGCGCGCTTTTCGGCTGGCGCGCTGTCGCTGTCGGGCCAGACGATCATCATCTTCCTGGTCTCGATCGCATTGATCGTCGCGCTGTTCCTGTTCTTCGAGCGCACCCTGCGCGGCAAGGCGCTGCGCGCGACCGCGGTCAACCGGCTCGGCGCGCGCCTGATGGGCATCTCGACGTCGGGTGCCGGCCACCTGAGCTTCGGTCTGGCCGCGTTCATCGGCGCGCTGTCGGGCCTGCTGATCGGGCCGGCGACGACGATGTTCTACGACTCCGGTTTCCTGATCGGTCTGAAGGGCTTCGTCGCCGCGATCTTCGGCGGCCTCGCGAGCTATCCGGCGGCCGCGCTCGGTGCGATCTTCGTCGGCCTCCTCGAGAGCTTCGGCTCGTTCTGGGCCAGCGCATTCAAGGAGGTGATCGTCTTCACCGTGATCATTCCCGTGCTGCTGTGGCGTTCGTTCCAGCACGGCCACGACGACGAGGAAGAGTGACGATGAGTCCGCGCGCGCTGCGTCGTTACGTGCTGATCGCCTTCGCGGTGCTGCTCGCGCTGATGCCGCAGCTGCCGGTGCCCGAGTTCTGGATCACGCAGGCCAACTACATCGGCCTCTACACCTTGGTCGCGCTCGGGCTGGTGCTGCTGACCGGTGTTGCCGGTCTGACCTCGTTCGGGCAGGCCGCGTTCGTCGGCCTCGGCGCCTACACCGCCGCTTACCTGACGGTCACGCACGGCGTCTCGCCGTGGCTGACGGTGTGGATCGGCCTTGGCGTCACCGCGCTCGCTGCCCTCGTGCTGGCCTGGGTGACCTTGCGCATGTCGGGCCACTACCTGCCGCTCGCGACGATCGCGTGGGGGCTCTCGCTGTACTACCTGCTCGGCAACATCGACGCGCTCGGCAAGTACGACGGCCTGCTCGGCATCCCGGCGCTCAAGTTCTTCGGCATCGAGCTGAACACCGGCCGCAGCTATTTCTACTTGCTCTGGACGCTGGTCCTGTGCGCGACGATCGCGCTGACCCATCTGCTCGATTCGCGCGCCGGCCGTGCGCTGCGCGCGGTGAAGGGCGGCACGACGATGGCCGAGGCGATGGGCGTCAACACCTTCCGCACCAAGGTCACCGCGTTCGTGCTGGCCGCGTTGCTGGCCAGCGTCTCGGGCTGGCTGTTCGCGCACTTCCAGCGCACGGTGAACCCGTCGCCGTTCGGCCTGAACATGGGCATCGAGTACCTGTTCATGGCGGTCGTCGGCGGCGTCGGCCATGTCTGGGGTGCGCTGGTCGGCGCGAGCGCGGTGCAGATCCTGAAGGACCAGCTGCAGGTCTGGCTGCCGAAGCTGATGGGGACCAGCGGCAACTACGAGATGATCGTCTTCGGCGTGCTGCTGGTGCTGGTGCTGCAATACGCGCGCGACGGCATCTGGGCGTTCGTCGAGTCGCGCCTGCCGCGTGTCAACCGCAAGGTCGACTGGGCCGACGCACCCGCGCTCGCGAGCCGGCCGCGGCCGCCGCACGGCGACGTGGTCCTCGACGTCAACGCGGTGCGCAAGGAGTTCGGCGGCTTGGTTGCGGTCAACGACGTCAGCTTCCAGGTCAAGGCCGGCGAGATCCTGGGCCTGATCGGCCCGAACGGCGCCGGCAAGTCGACCACCTTCAACCTCGTCACCGGCGTGCTGCCGGCGACGAAGGGCTCGGTCACGCTGATGGGCGAGCGCATCGATTCGCTGGCGTCGCGCCAGATCGCGAAGCGCGGCGTCTCGCGCACCTTCCAGCACGTCAAGATGATCGCCGGCATGACGGTGCTCGAGAACGTCGCGCTCGGCGCGCACCTGCGCGGTTCGCGCGGCGTCGGCTCGGCGATGCTGCGGCTTGATCGCGGCGAAGAGCGCCAACTGCTGAAGGAAGCCGAGAAGCAGCTGCAGCGCATCGGCATGGCCGAACACATGCACGAGCTCGCCGACAACCTCGCGCTCGGGCAGCAGCGCCTGATGGAGATCGCGCGCGCGCTGTGCGCCGACCCGACCCTGCTGTTGCTCGACGAGCCGGCCGCGGGTCTGCGCCTGAAAGAGAAGCAGGCGCTGGCCGACGTGCTGCGCCAGCTGCGCGACGAGGGCCTGTCGATCCTGCTGGTCGAGCACGACATGGATCTGGTGATGGGCCTGGTCGACCGCATCGTCGTGATGGAGTTCGGCACCAAGCTGATCGAAGGCACGCCGGACGAAGTCCAGGCGAGCCCGGCGGTGCGCGCGGCCTATTTGGGTACGGAGCACTGAATGATGGCGCCCCCACGCTCACATCGTTCACTGCCCCCCGAGGGGGCGCGCGCCCCCCTTGGGGCGGCCCGGCGGGAGGCGCCATGACCACCGACCTGATCCTCGACGTCAAAGACCTGCACGCCGGCTATGGCCGCGCCGAGGTGCTGCACGGCCTGAACCTGAAGGCCAAGCCCGGCAGCGTCGTCACCGTGATCGGGCCGAACGGTGCCGGCAAGTCGACCTTGCTGAATGCGCTGATGGGCGTGCTGCCGGCGC
The DNA here is from genome assembly GCA_039922395.1 of Caldimonas sp. Taxonomy (GTDB): domain Bacteria; phylum Pseudomonadota; class Gammaproteobacteria; order Burkholderiales; family Burkholderiaceae_C; genus Schlegelella_A. Next base: position 890 of record JBDSAB010000329.1, on the reverse strand, counting down.
GCGGCAAGATCGACTATCAGGGTCAATCCGTCGCCCTCAACACGCTCGAAGACCGCGTGATGCAGGGCATGGCCCTCGTGCCCGAAACCCGCGCGCTGTTCGGCACGATGTCGGTCGAAGACAACCTGCTGCTCGGCGCGTACCGCCAGGTGCGCCTCGGCAAAAAGAACAGCGCGCAGGCGATCGAAGAAGTCTTCACGCTGTTTCCGCGCCTGAAAGAGCGCCGCGCGCAACTCGCCGGCACGCTCTCGGGCGGCGAGCGCCAAATGCTCGCGATCGGCCGCGCGCTGATGAGCAAGCCGCAGCTGCTGATGCTCGACGAGCCGAGCCTCGGCCTGGCGCCGCTGGTCGTCAAGGAGATCTTCCGCATCATCGACGGCCTGCGCGCGACCGGTGTGACGATCCTGCTGGTCGAGCAGAACGCGCGCGCCGCGCTCGAGGTGGCCGACCACGGCTACGTGCTCGAAATGGGCGAGATCGCGCTCGAAGGGCCGGCTGCCGATCTGGCCAGCGACTCGCGCGTCATCGACACCTATCTGGGTGCGGCGCGCAAGAGCGCCGCCTGAGTTGCGCACGATGCCCGGCGCCGCGAACGATCCGCCGAAGGCTGCCGCCGACACGCTCGATCAGTCCCGCCTGACCCACCTCGTCGGCTACGCCGCGACGCGCGCTTCGATCACGATGAAGCGCGTGTTCGCGCGCAACTTCGAACCGCTCGAGCTGAAGGTGGTCGAGTTTTCGATCCTGATGCTGGTGGCAGCGAACCCGCAGGTGAACCAGAAGCAGCTCGGCGAGGCGCTCGACATCTCGGCGCCGAACATGGCGGTCACGCTCGATCGGCTCGTCGAGCGCGGCTGGGTCGAACGCGTGCGCAGCACCGCCGACCGGCG
>JBDSAB010000328.1:0-4205 GCA_039922395.1 Caldimonas sp. | reverse complement strand
TGCCAGTCGGCCTTCGTGATCTGCGACATCGAGGCGGCGTCGCGCAGGCCGTACACGCAGATCTCGCCGCCCGGCAGCTTGCAGAAGCGATCGACCGGGCAGGTCGTCAGGATCGCCTGCGGCGCGGCGCGTTCGCCGCACAACGCACCGGCGCTGCGCAGCACATCGAGAGTGACCTCCGGGTGCTTGGTGAGCTGCTCGGGCATCGACGGTCTCCTGTTGACTAGCGACTTGGCGGGACCGGCGGCGGCAGGGTCGCGCACTCCTCGAACACGCGGATCGTGCAGTGCGCGCAGATGTCGCGGTCGAGGCGGTCGAAGATGGTCCGGATCGCGATCCGCTTGGCCGGGAAGATGTGGTCGGTGCCGAGCTCGCCGAGGAAGCCGACGCGCTGCCAGAGCTCGAGCACCGGCGAGCGCGGGCGGTGGAAGTACAGGTCGCCGCCGCTGCCGCGCCGCGCCAGCAATTCGTTGCGCCACAGGTCGGCGGCCGGCAGGTCGATGAAGTTCATGCTCTTCGCCATCACCAGCAGGTGCCTGGGCGAACCGACCGGCGCGCGCAGGTCGCGCAGCTGGTCGCCGACGTGCGAGACCGCGCCGAAGTAGACCTCGCCCTCCATCCGGATCATCTTCAGCTGCGGGCACTCGGGCAGCGGATCGGGCACGTCGGCGCGCACCACGAACGGGCGCGCCGGGTCGGTGCTGTCGAAGCCCATCACCCGCATCGACGGCTTCGACGTGCGGTGCAGGAAGGTCACCAGCGACAGCACCGTGCCGAGCAGGATCGCGACCTCGAGGCGGATCGTCACCGTCGCGAGCGCGGTCGCCGCGGCGATCGCGAAGTCCTGCCGGCTGTAGGTCCAGAGGCGCCGCCAGCCGGCGAGGTCGAACAGCGACCAGGCGACGAGCAGCAGCAGCGCCGCGATTGCCGGCAGCGGGATCAGCGCGAGCAGCGGCGCGGTGACGGCGAGCAGCGCGAGCAGCCAGATCGACGCGAACACCGCGGCGAGCGGCGTGCGCGCGCCGGCCTCGAGGTTCGGCAGCGAGCGGTTCAGCGAGCCGCACGACACGTACGACGAGAAGAAGCCGCCGACGATGTTCGACAGGCCCTGGCCGCGGAACTCACGGTTCGCATCGATGGCCTGGCCGGAGCGCGCCGCGACCGCCTTCGCGATCGAGATCGACTGGCCGAGCGCGACGATGGTCAGCGCGAACGCGAGGCTGAGCAGCTCGGGCAGCGCATGGAAGTCGACCGCCGGCACCTCGAAGCGCGGCCAGATCGGCGGGATCGAACCGATCACGGCGACGGGACCCCAGCCGGCGCCGAGTGCGCCGCGATTCAGCAGCGCGGCCAGCGCGGTCGCGCCGACGAGACCGATCAGCATCGCCGGCCAGCGCGGCAGGAGGCGCCGCACTGCGAGGACTGCGACGATCGTGAACCCGGCAACCCCGAGTGCGGCTGGCACGGCCTGCCCGACGTTGCGACCGAGGTGGGCGAGCAGCGCCGCCGTTCCGTGCACCGCCGGCGCCGCGATGCCGATCAGGTCGGTGATCGCATGCAGCGCGATCAGGGCGGCCGCCCCGCTGGTGAAGCCGTGCAGCGCCGACGGCGAGATGAAGTTGGCGAGCGCGCCGAGACGCAGCGCGCCGATCAGCCACTGCATCACGCCGACCAGCACGGTGACGGCGAGCGCGAGCTGGATGTAGGGCGGCGAGCCGACCGCGGCGAGCGGCGCGAGCACCGCGAACAGGGCCAGCGAATTCGCATTCGTCGGCCCCGAGACGACATGCCAGCTCGAGCCGAACAGCGCCGCGACGATGCACGGCACGATCGCGGTGTAGAGGCCGTACTCGGGCGGCAGGCCGGCCAAGGTCGCGAACGCGAAACCCTGCGGCAGCACCAGCAGCGCGCCGAGCAGCCCGGCGATCGCGTCGGCGCGCAGCGTGTCGGGGCCGAGCCGGAGCACCCAGGGGCCGAACAGCCGCGTCGCGAGGTCCGTCATGCGCCCGGATTATCGGGCGCCGCCTGCGGGCGTCGGCTCAGATGCCGATGTTGCCGAGCTTCTCCACGACATCGTTCAGCAGGGTCGCGAGCCGCGGGTGCGACGCCTCGAAGCCGACGATCGAGGCCTTCAGGCGACCGCCGACGCTCGGGTCGGCGCCGAGGGTCTGCGGGTCGTCGAGGCTCGACTCGATGTCGGCGATCAACGTCTCGAGGCGTTGCCGGGTCTCGTCGTCGTGGAGGGGCAGCGCATCGATCTCCGCCCGGAGACGGTGGAGCGCAATCTCGAGGTGCTTGGCGTCGGTCATGCCCGCATCATCCCTCAACCGGGGCTGCGGCCGGTCGACGTCACCGCATCAGCCTCGCGAGCTCGCGCACGCCGTCGCGGATCTGGTTCTCTGCGATCGCCGCGTAGCCGAGGCGGAAATGCCGGCAGGCCTTCGGTGGGCTGGCGTAGAACACGCTGCCGGTCTCGATCAGGACGCCGGCCGCGGCCGCGCGAACCGCGAGCTCGTCGGCGTCGGTGCCCGCCGGCGCGCGGACCCACGCCGCCGAGCCGCCGACCGCGTCGGCGATCGTGCAGTCGGGCAGGAACTCGGCGAACGCGTCGACCAGCGCGCGGCGTCGCGTGCGCAGCACGCTGTTCAGGCGCCGGATGTAGGCGTCGTGATAGCCCTGGCCGATGAAGCGCGCCGCCGCGTGCGCGTTGTTCGCCGGCGGGTGCCGCATCACGAGGCGGCGCAGCGCGCGCAGCTCGACGATCAGCTCGCGCGCCGCCACCACGTAGCCGATGCGCAGGCCGTGCGAGAGCGTCTTCGAGAGGCTGCCCATGTAGATCACGCGGCCGCGCACGTCGAGGCTCTTCAGCGCCGGCAGCGGCCGCGCCGCGAAATTGAGCTCGCTCTCGTGGTCGTCCTCGATCAGCACGATGTCGTGGCGCTCGGCCGCATCGAGCAGCTCGCGGCGGCGCTCGATCGGCATCGTCACGGTCGTCGGGCACTGGTGGCTCGGCGTCACATAGGCGTAATCGCAGCGCAGCAGGTCGGGACCGATGCGCAGCCCCATCGCATCGACCGGCAGCGCACCGACCTTGGCGGCGCGCAGCGCGAACGCGTTGCGCGCGTCCGGGTAGCCGGGGTCCTCGACACCGACCGCGCTGCGCCGGTCGAGCAGCACCTGCGACAGCAGGTAGGTCGCCATCTGCGCGCCGGCGGTCACGAGGATCTCGTCGCGGCCGGCCCAGATGCCGCGCGCCGGCAGCAGGCGCTGCTGGATCTGGTCGACCAGCGGCTCGACGTCGCGATCGATGTGATCGCGCGACCACGCCCGCATCGCGCGCAGGTGCAGCGACTGCTGCTCGCACTCGCGCCAGTCGGCGACCGGCAGCAGCGACGCATCGACCTGGCCGTAGACGAACGGGTAGCGCGAGGCCTCCCAGTCGAGCGGCTTGACGACGTTGCGCTGCGTGCTCGGCGTCAGCCGGAGGCGCCGCTCCCAGCGCAAGCCGGGCGCCGGCACCGGCGTGGCCTGCGAATCGCGGACACCGGCCTCGAGGATCGACGCGTTGACGTAGATGCCGCTGCGCGGCCGGGCGTCGAGAAAGCCGCGCTCGACCAGCGCATCGAGCGCGAACGACACGGTGTTGCGCGACACGCCGAGCATGCGGGCGAGCGTGCGGCTCGGCGGCAGCGGCGCATCGGGCGGCACCATGCCGGAGAGGATCGCGTGGACGACCGCCTCGCGCACCCGCGACTGCAGCGTCGCGCCGTCGGGCGCGCCCCGGGCGAACAGGCGAGCCCACACCGCGGAAGCTTCCTGGGCGCTGCGCATCCGTCGTCGATCAGTCGTGAATCAAGGCCGCCACCGCCGGATTCTGGCATCGACGAAAGCCTTTTTTTGGACTCACCCGGGCGCCGATCCGGCGACTAGAGTGCGAAGCCACGATGAGCGAATACCTGAAGCAGGCCCCGCCGCACTCCGTCGTCGAGACCGACGACCAGACCGCCGCCGTCGTCCGGCGCATCCTCGACGACATCGCGGCACGGGGCGAGACGGCCGCGCGCGCCCATGCCGCCGAGCTCGACGGCTGGTCGGGCGAGATCGTGGTGCCGCCCGAAGCGTTCCGGCGCGCCGAGCGCGCGTTGCCGCAGACCGTCAAGGACGACCTGCGCTACGCCCGCGACCGGGTGTGCGACTTCGCGCGG
>JBDSAB010000327.1:0-3328 GCA_039922395.1 Caldimonas sp. | reverse complement strand
TTGGAATGATGGTCCGGCGACGCTTCGTCGAAAGGCACCGGACCGGAGGTGCGGTGCGTCCGGGTGGCGGCCAGCAGCGACAGATAGAGCGACTGCAGCGCTTGACGCGGGAACCAGACCTCGCCGGCAATGACCGCGGTCACGGCCCGCTCGAGATGCGGCAGCGGTGCGTCCCACTTCTCGCATCCTTGCATGAGCGCTCGCACCGCCAGCTCGAACGCCTCGACCGATGGTCGTTCCACAGCAGCATCCAGTCAGTCGCCGGCAGGCGCCGATGCACCCGCCGCGGCCCGGTCGCGTGGAAAACGCCACGGCGACCGTGAGCGCGCAGGCTCGGCGAGGGCGCGCCGCCCCGGGTTCGCGCCCAAACTCCTCGCTTGTCCGGCGGCGCGTGGCCGCGAGGAGGATTCCATGAAGTTCGGTCTCAAGAATTGCGCAGTCGCGCTGCTGCTGATGGCGGTGTCGACGCTGTCGCAGGCGCTGGTCTTTGCGGTCAACGAGGGCGTGACCTACCGCGTCCCGAACGAAGAAATTCGCGCCAAGTACGCGGCGATCGCCGCCGACCTCTCGAAGCTGCTGCGCCAGCCCGTCACGGTCGAGCCGGTCGGTGGCTACCCGGCGCTGCGCCAGGGCCTGGCCGACAAGGCGTACGACCTCGCGATGGTGCACCCGGCGCACCTTTCGATCGTCGCGATGAAGCAGTCGGGCTATCGGCTCGTGGTCGTCACCAAGGGCTTCCAGGACTACCGCGCCAGTTTCCTCGTGAAGGCCGACTCGCCCCTGAAAACGCTCGCCGACCTGAAGGGCAACCGCATCGGCGCACCCGACGAGGACTCGATCACCGCATGGATGATGCGGGCGACCGTGCGCGACGCGCTCGGCGACGCCGGACAGATCAAGTACGTCTACACGCGCTACCAGGAAGCGGTGCCGTTCTTCGTCGAGAACAACCTGACGCCGTCGGGCGTGACCGCTGCCAATGCGGTCGTCAAGGACTGGACCGCGAAGGGCGGCAAGGTGCTGATGCGCTCGAAACCGGTGCCGATCAAGCACATCATCGCCAGCCCGTCGATGAGCGCTGAAGATCTGGCGATCGTGCGCGACTACCTGCTCGCGCTCGACACGACCGACGACGGCCGGAAGAAGCTGGCGGCCACCAAGTGGCAGGGCTTCGCAGCCAGCGACACCGCCGAGCTGATGGCGATCGGCACCTGGCTCGGTCTCTGACCTGAGCGCTGGCGGCGCGGGCCGCCCGCATCGCGATCGACGGCGAAGGCGAGCTCTCGGGAAGCCGGGCGACGGCAAGTCGGCCCGAAGTTGTGCTGTACTTCGTGCTGCCACCGCTTCTCGTTCGGGAACCATGAATCGCACCTTGCCGTTGAGACTTCGCCCGGCCGCCTGGGCCGCTTCGCTGCTGCTGGCCGTACCGCTCGCGGTGCACGCCCAGGCCGAGCGTCCGTCGGCGAAGGGGACGCTGAAGGTGCAGCCACGGCCGTCGGCGACGTCGACGGTGCCGGCCGGCGTCGACGCCGGAACCCCGGCGACGAGCAACAGCGTGCCGCTCGGGACGCCGACAAAACCTGCCAACGAGGCCGAACGCAACGACCTGCGCAAGGCGTCGGCCGCCGCGCGTGCGGCCGCCCGCCGCAAGGGCACGCCGGTTCCGCCCGAGTCCGCAAATCAGCCGCCGGTCAATGCCGCCGCCGAAGCGGCGCGGACCGCGCCGGATAGCGCGCCGCCCGGCAAGGTGACGCTACAAGGCACGCCGGCCGGCACGCCGGCGAAGGTCAGCCCTGCCCCGTCACCGACGCCGTCGCGACCAGCTCGTTGAAGAGGGCCAGCGAGGCGACGCCGGAGACGGCGAACGGATCGAGCGTCGCCTTCTCCGAATAGCGCAGCAGCAAGGCCGCATTCAGGCGGTCCATGTTGACCTGGCCCATCGACCAGCCGGCGAAGCTGCGCTGGCCGATCTCGTCGTAGCTCAAGAGGGTCGCATCGCGATGCCGCTTGTCGCGCGTGATCCGGTTGTAGAGCGCGTTGACGGCGTCGCGCCCGCCTTCGAGCACCTGCATGAAGATGCCGCTCGACAGGCAGAAGCACAGCACGCCGGTCACGCCGGTCGCCGGGTTGTTCGCCTTCGAGACGCGCAGGATCGCCGCCAGATCCTCGGCGCCGATCTGCTCGCTGGCACGGCTCGCATACATCAGTCGGACCAGCATGGCTACCTCAGGTCTTTCTTGCTCAGGAGGGACAGGAATTCGCGCCGCAGGTTGGCGTCCTTCAGGAAGGCGCCCCGCATCACGCTGTTGGTCATCATCGACTCGTCGTCCTTGACGCCGCGCCAGTGCATGCAGAAGTGGTCGGCCTCCATCACGATCGCGAGCCCGTCGGGCTTGACCCGCGCCGCGAGCTCGTTGGCGAGCATGGTGACCGCCTCTTCCTGGATCTGCGGCCGGCTCATGATCCATTCGCAGATGCGGGCGTACTTCGACAGGCCGATCAGGTTCGAGTGCTCGTTCGGCAACACGCCGATCCAGACCCGGCCGAGGATCGGGCACAGGTGGTGCGAACAGGCGCTGCGCACCTTGACCGGGCCGACGATCATCAGCTCGTTCAGGCGCTCGGCATTCGGGAACTCGGTGACCGGCGGCATCTTCACGTAGCGGCCGTGGAAGACCTCGTTCAGGAACATCTTCGCGACCCGCCTCGCGGTGTCGTTGGTGTTGTGGTCGCTCTCGGTGTCGATCACGAGGGCGCGCAGCACCTCCTGCATCTTCGCCTCGACCTCCGCTTTCAGCTCGTCGATCTCGCCGGCCTCGATGAAGCGCGCGATGTTGTCGTTCGCGTGATAGCGGTGGCCCGCGCCGACGAGCCGGTAGCGGATGCGGTCGGACGCCGGCAGCCGCGACAGGTCGGCTTCGGACCGGAAGATCGGTGTGGGTTGTTCGCCGGCCATCGTGGTCTTCTTCTGAGTCTCCGAGTCGGAAGGGTACCGCAGCCTCCTGTCTCGCGCGCCGCCGTCGGGTCGGCCCGTAGACTGGCCCGGTGAAACCGCCGGTCCGGCCCCACCCGACGCTGCCGCTCGCCCGTCTGCTGAACCATGCGGCCGACGCCGTGCAGGCGGTGCGCGCCGGCGCGTCGTTGAACGCCGCGCTGGCCGCCTGCCCGGCGCCCGCGCGGCCGGGCACCCAGGCGCTGGCATTCGCGGTGCTGCGCCGGCTCGGCACGGCCCAGGCGATCCGCGTGCGACTCGCACCCAAGGCGCCGCCGCCGGCCGTCGACGCGCTGCTGTTGTGCGCACTTGCGCTGCTGCTGCCGGCCGACGAGG
>JBDSAB010000326.1:0-4926 GCA_039922395.1 Caldimonas sp. | reverse complement strand
CAGCGCACGCAGCCGAGTTGCATGCTCGGGCCGCACGTCGGCCCAGCTGAAGCGCCAGCCCCAGTTGCCGCGGCCTTCGCCGGGCACGTTCATGCGGTGCTCGCTCGACAGCGCGAGCACGTCCTGCAGCGGAACGATCGCGGTGTCGCCGACGCTCGCATGCGCCGCGCGGATCAGGTCCCACGCGATATCGCCGCCGTCGGTGGCGAGGTAGTCGCGCACGTGCTGCCGAACCGCCTCCGGCGCGCTCACCCACCAACCCACCGACGTGTCGTTGTCGTGGGTGCCGGTCAAGGTCACCGAGTCGCGTTCGTGGTTGTGCGGCAGGTAGCGGTTCAAAGGACCGTCGCCCTGCCCGAACGCGAACTGCAGCACCCGCATGCCGGGAAAGCCGAACTGCTTGCGCAGCGCGTCGACATCCGGCGTGATGACGCCGAGGTCCTCGGCGATCAGCGGCAGCGGACCGAGCGCCGCGGCGATCGCATCGAACAGCGCCGCGCCGGGGCCGGCGACCCAGCGGCCGCGGGTAGCGGTCGGCTCGCACGCGGCGATCTCCCAATGGCCGGCGAAGCCGCGGAAGTGATCGATGCGCGCGAGGTCGACGCGCGCCAGCGTGTGGCGGATGCGCTCGATCCACCAGCCGTAGCCATCGGCCGCATGCGCGCTCCAGCGGTAGAGCGGATTGCCCCAGCGCTGTCCGGTTGCACTGAACAGGTCCGGCGGCACGCCGGCGACGACGATCGGCCGGCCCGCCGCATCGAGCTCGAACAGGTCCGGGCGCGCCCAGACGTCCGCGCTCTGGTGCGCGATGAAGATCGGCACGTCGCCGCCGATGCGCACGCTGCGCGCGTTCGCATACGCGCGCAGCCGTTGCCACTGGCGGTCGAAGCACCATTGGCAGAAGGTCCAGAACGCGATCCGTTCGGCGTGCTCGACCTCGGCCGCCTTCAGCGCCGCCGCGTCGCGATGCGCGAGCGGCGTGTCCCAGTCACACCATTCGCTCGCCCCGAAGTGCTCGTCGAGCGCCATGAAGAGCGCGTAGTCGGGCAGCCAATGCACTTGCCGGGCCGTGAAGGCGCCGAGGTCGGCGCGCTCGTCGGCATTGGCCGACGTCTCGAAGCGTTTCGCCGCCCGCTTTAGCCGCTCGAGCCGATACCGCACGACGGCCTCGAATGCCACCGAACGGTCGGAGAAAGCGACATCCGGCGCGAGGTCGCCCGCGTCGAGCCAGCCGCGATCGCGCAGCTCCGCGAGGTCGATCAGCAGCACGTTGCCGGCGAACGCCGACGGGCTCATGTAAGGCGAGTTCCCCGGCCCGATGCCGCCGAGCGGGAGCACCTGCCAGAGGCGCTGGCCGCCGCCCTGCAGCCAGTCGACGAAGTGAAAGGCGGCCGGGCCCAAATCGCCCGAACCGTGCGGCCCCGGCAGCGCGGTCGGATGCAGCAGCACGCCGGCGGCGCGCGGGAATCGCATCGCGAGGCGATCGGTCACAGCCGGAGCTCGTGTCCGGCAGCGGCCAGAACGACGACGCTGCGCGCCGCCAGCGCGTACACCGCGTCCCCTTCGCGCCAACTGCCGTGCTGCTTCGGATCGGCGCTGTGGACGACGACTTCCCAGGTGCCGCCGGGCAGCAGGAACTCGCTGTCGCGGGCATCGCCGTTGACGAGCAGCAGCAGCGGCGCCGCCGAGCGCTCCGGCTGCCCGATCAGGCAGCCGAGCACGCGTTCGCCAGGTCGGCTCCAGTCGTCGCGCTGCATGCCTTCGCCGTCGGCGCGCAGCCAGGTCAGATCAGGCAACCCATGCTGATCGGGCAGACCGTCGTGCCAGTGGTTCGCGAACACCTGGGCTTGCCGGCGCAACGCGATCAGCCGGCTCGTCAGATCGATCATCGCGTCGTCGGCGTTCGACCAGTCGAGCCAGCTGATTGCGTTGTCCTGGCAGTAGGCGTTGTTGTTGCCGCGCTGGGTGTGGCCGAGCTCGTCGCCGGCGGCCAGCATCGGCGTGCCCTGCGACAGCAAGGTCGACGCGAGCAGCGCGGCGCGCAGCCTGCGCCGCGTCGCGTTGATGGCCGGATCGTCTGCCGGCCCCTCGACGCCGAGGTTCGCGTTGTGGTTGTGGCTGTGGCCGTCGCGGCTCTGCTCGCCGTTCGCGTCGTTGTGCTTGCGCGCGTAGCTGACCAGGTCTGTCAACGTGAAGCCGTCGTGCGAGACCACGTAGTTGACCGATTCGGCCGGCGCGCGGCCACGCTGCTGGAAGATGTCCGACGATCCGCACAGGCGCAGCGCGAACTCGCCGCGCGTCGGCGTGCCCTCGATCCAGAACGCGCGCATCGTGTCGCGGAAGCGGTCGTTCCACTCGAGCCAGCCGGCCGGAAACGCGCCGAGCTGGTAGCCGCCGGGGCCGACGTCCCACGGCTCGGCGATCAGCTTCAGGGTCGACAGCAGCGGGTCCTGCGCGAGCGCCGCGAAGAACGCATGGCGCGCTTCGAACCCGTTGTCGCCGCGGCCGAGCGCGGCGGCAAGATCGAAGCGGAAGCCATCGACGTGCATCTCGCCGGCCCAGTAGCGCAGGCTGTCCAGCACCAGCTGCAGCACGCGGGGCTGACGCAGGTCCAGGGTGTTGCCGCAGCCACTGGCGTTCTCGTAGCGCGACAGGTCATCGGGCGGCAGGCGGTAGTAGCGCGCGTTGTCGAGCCCCCGGAAGCCGATCGTCGGGCCGTCTTCGTTGCCTTCGGCGGTGTGGTTGTAGACGACGTCGAGGATCACCTCGATGCCGGCCGCGTGCAGGCGCCGGACCATGTGGCGAAACTCCTCGCGCACCGGCTGGCCGTAGAGGCCGGCGGCAAGGCGCGGCTCGGGGCAGAAGAAGCCGATCGTGTTGTAGCCCCAGTAGTTGTCGAGGCTTTTGCTGCGCAGATGGAGCTCGTCGACGTGTTGGTGGACGGGCAGCAGGTCGACTGCGGTGACGCCGAGGCGCTTCAGGTGCGCGATCGCCGCGTCGCTCGCGAGTCCCGCATAGGTGCCCCGCAGCGCCGCAGGCACGTCGGGGTGGCGTTGCGTGAAGCCCTTGACGTGCAGCTCGCAGAGCACGGTATCGGCGAGCGGCCGGTGCAGGTGGCGATCGCCTTCCCAGTCGAAGGCGTCGTCGACGACGCGGGCCTTCAGCGCGAAGGCCGCGTTGTCGGCCAGGTCCATCGCGCCGGCATCGCTGCGGTCGGTGTCGTACTGCTCGTCGCGCCACTCGAAGCGGCCGACGATGTCGCGCGCATACGGATCGAGCAGCAGCTTGTTCGGGTTGAAGCGATGCCCTCGCTCCGGCGCCCAAGGGCCGTGCGCGCGCAGGCCGTAGACAAGGCCGGGTCCCGCGTCCGCCAGATGGCCATGGAAGACGTCGTTGGTCCGCCCCGGCAGCGGCAGACGGGCCACTTCGCGCCGACCCTCGGCATCGAACAGGCACAGCTCGATGACCTCGGCATGCGCCGACGCGACCGCGATGTTCACGCCTTGCGCGCCGGCGTGCGCGCCGAGCGGCCACGGCCGGCCGGTATCGAGCGCGCTCACACCTTCCATTCGAAGAAGACGGTGGCCAGCGGCGGCAGGGTGAGCTCGATCGACTGCGAACGCCCGTGCCACGGCATCGCCTCGGCGGTGACCTCGCCGTACGGCGTGCCGACGTTGCTGCCGCCGTAGTGAGTCGAATCGGTGTTGACGCGCTCGCGGTAGACGCCCGGCCGCGGCACGCCGATCCGGTAGTGCGGGTGCGGCATCGGCGTGAAGTTGCACACCACGACGACGAAGCTTTCGGCGCTGCGCCCGCGCCGGACGAAGGCCAGCACCGAGCGTTCGGCATCGCCGTGATCGATCCACTCGAAGCCATCCGGCGTGACATCGCATTCGTGCAGCGCGGCGATCTCTCGATGCAGCCGGTTCAGGTCGCGCACCAGCCGCTGCACGCCCTGGTGTTCGGGCCGATCGAGCAGGTGCCAGTCGAGGCTGCGGTCGTGGTTCCACTCGCCCTCCTGCGCGAACTCCGATCCCATGAACAGCAGCTTCTTGCCGGGGTGTCCGAACATGAAGCCGTAGTAGGCGCGCAGGTTCGCGAACTTCTGCCAGCGGTCGCCCGGCATCCTGCCGAGCAGCGACCCCTTGCCGTGGACCACCTCGTCGTGCGACAGCGGCAGCACGAAGTTCTCGCTGAACGCATAGACCAGCGAGAACGTCATCTCGCCCTGGTGATGGCGACGGTGCACCGGGTCGCGCGCCATGTACTGCAAGGTGTCGTGCATCCAGCCCATGTTCCACTTGAAGTGGAAGCCGAGCCCGCCGGTCGACGGCGGCCGCGACACGCCGGGGAACGCGGTCGATTCCTCGGCGACGGTCATCGCCTGCGGCCGGGCGACGCCGACCACCTCGTTCATCCGTTTCAGGAACGCGATCGCCTCGAGGTTTTCACGCCCGCCGTGGACGTTCGGCACCCACTCGCCGGCCTTGCGGCTGTAGTCGCGATACAGCATCGACGCGACCGCGTCGACGCGCAGGCCGTCGACGCCGTAGCGCTCGACCCAGAACAGCGCGTTCGCGACCAGGAAGTTGCGGACTTCGGTGCGGCCGAAGTTGTAGATCAGCGTGTTCCAGTCCTGATGAAATCCTTCGCGCGGATCGGCATGCTCGTAGAGCGGCGTGCCGTCGAAATGCACAAGGCCGTGCACGTCGTTAGGAAAGTGCGCCGGCACCCAGTCGACGAGAACGCCGAGCCCTTCGGCATGGCAGCGCGCGACGAAGCGCCGGAAGCCCGCCGCCGGTCCGAAGCGCGCGGTCGGCGCATAGAGGCCGATCGGCTGGTAGCCCCATGAGCCGTCGAACGGATGCTCGCTGACCGGCAGCAGCTCGAGGTGCGTGAAGCCCAGCTCGCGCGCATACGGCACCA
>JBDSAB010000325.1:0-3022 GCA_039922395.1 Caldimonas sp. | reverse complement strand
AGAGCGCGGATCGCGTTCGCCATCAGCGTGGTTCGATCCGCGGTGGAGGCGGGGGCGGAAGAAGCGATGGCGGCCATGCGGGTCCCGGTGCGGAGCGAGCTCGCCATTTTACGGGCGCCCTCCGGCCCCGGCCCGGACCGGATAATTGCCCGATGCATGGACTGCAACTGACCGCCGACCTGCGCGGCTGCGCGATCGGCCGGCCTGCGATGACCGACCCGGCGGCCTTGCGTGACGCCTGCCGCAGCGCGGTCCGCGCGGCCGGCCTGACGCCGGTCGGCGAGTTGTTCCACCGCTTCGAGAGCGACGGCGCGCCGGCTGGCGGCGCTGCCAACGGCATCACCGGCGTCGTGCTGCTCGCGGAATCGCACGTCGCGGTTCACACCTGGCCCGAGCTCGGTGCGGCGACGCTCGACGTCTACGTGTGCAACATCGGCCGCGACAACTCGGCGCGCGCCGAGGCGCTGCTCGCTGCGCTGATCGACCTGTTCGCGCCGGCCGCGGTCGAACGGCATGCGCTGCGGCGCGGCGACGCCGTGCCGGCCGCGGCATGAGCGACCAGGCCCTCGCGACCGCGATGATCCTCGCCGCCGGCCGCGGCAAGCGCATGCGGCCGCTGACCGACACCGTGCCGAAGCCGCTGCTCGCGGTGCACGGCAAGCCGCTGATCGTCTGGCACCTCGAGGCGCTGGCGCGCGGCGGCGTGCGCGAGGTCGTCGTCAACACCGCCTGGCTCGAAGAGCGGATCGTCGAGGCGCTCGGCGACGGCTCGCGCTGGGGCCTGTCGATCCGCTATTCGCTCGAAGGCCGCGACCACGGCGATGCGCTCGAGACGGCCGGCGGCATCGCGAAGGCGCTGCCCCTGCTTGCCGAGACGTTCTGGCTGGTCTCGGCCGACATCCACGCGCCGGACTTCCGCTTTGACGCAGCCGAAGCCGCCGCATTCGCGGCGAGCGGACGGCTCGCGAAGCTATGGCTGGTGCCGAACCCGCCGTTCCACCCGCGCGGCGATTTCGGGCTCGACGCCGACGGCCTCGGCGTCGCCGACGGCACCGGTGCGGACGGCCGACGCTGGACTTACGCGAACCTCGCGCTGTGCCGGCGCGACCTCTGCGCCGGCATCGCGCCGGGCACGGTGGCAGCGCTCGGACCGCTGCTCTACGCCGGCATGCGCCAGCGCCGCATCAGTGCCGAGGTCTACTCCGGAACCTGGGAGAACGTCGGCACGCCGGACCAGCTCGCCACGCTGAACGCGCGGGCGACCTGACTTCGCGTCACGCCGCGGAAGTCGCGGATCAAGCCGCGAGCGGCGTGCTGATCTCGTCGATGCGCGCCATCACGGCGGCATCGAGCTTCGGCAGCACGTCGACCGCGCGCAGGTTGTCGCGCAACTGGGACAGCTTCGATGCCCCGGTGATCACCGTGCTGACCCGCGGGTTCTTCGCGCACCATGCGATCGCGAGCTGCCCGACCGTGCAGCCGAGATCGGCCGCGACCGCCTCCAGCTTCGCGACCGCGCCGTTGCGCTCGGCATCGGTCAGGCCCTTGACGAGAAAGCCCATCGACTCGATCGCACCGCGGCTGTCGGCCGGCACCCCGCTGCGGTACTTGCCGGTCAAGAGGCCGCTGGCGAGCGGGCTCCACGTCGTCAGGCCGAGCCCGATGTCGGCATAGAGCCGCGCGTACTCCTGCTCGACGCGCTTCCTGTGGAAGAGGTTGTACTGCGGCTGCTCCACCACCGGCTTGTGCAGATGGTGCCGATCCGCGACCAGCCAGGCCGCGCGGATCTCGTCGGCCGACCATTCGCTGGTGCCCCAGTAGAGCGCCTTGCCGCGCGTGATCATGTCGCTCATGGCCCAGACCGTCTCCTCGATCGGCGTGTGCGGATCGGGCCGGTGGCAGTACACGAGGTCGATGTGCTCGAGGCCCATCCGCGCGAGCGAGCCGTCGATCGCCTGCATCAGGTACTTGCGGTTCAGCGTGTCCTTGCGGTTGACGGCATTGCCGTCGCGGTCGAGGCCCCAGAAGAACTTGGTCGACACGATGTAGTTCAGACGCGGCCAGCCGAGCGCCTTCAGCGCCTGGCCCATCACGATCTCGCTCTGGCCCTTCGCGTAGACCTCGGCGTTGTCGAAGAAGTTCACACCGGCGTCGAACGCCGCCGCGAGCATCTCGCGCGCGCCCTTCGCGTCGACCTGGTTGTGGTAGGTCACCCACGAGCCGAGTGAGAGTTCGCTGACCTGAAGGCCGCTGGGGCCGAGACGCCGGTACTGCATGACACGCTTTCAGTCGAAGTGATCGAGCGGCGAGGGTAGCGGATGCGCCGCGCAAGTGCTCCCGGCCTCGCCGGCCGCCGGCTGCGGCTCCGAGATCGAGCGCGTCAAGTCGACGCGCGCCGGCCGGCCGACCCTCAGCGCTTGCGCTTCGGCAGCTCGCGCCAGCTCTTCTCGCCGACCTCGACGCCGAACTTCTTCGCCGCCGACAAGATCCGCTTCCACGCGGCGTCGCGCTCGGCATCGGTCACGCCGTCGACCTGATCGAAGCGCACGATCGCGTTGCGGACGTGGCTCGCATCCTCGAGCGGCTCCTTGCGCTGGTGCGGGAACGCGAAGTTCTCGCCGGTCAGGTCGTCACGGTCGTCGGTCTGCAATCGGGCCATCTCGATCTCCTCGATGTCGTGCCAGGGTTCGGCTCGGCCGCGCTCAACCGGCGCCCGTAGCGCCGCACCCGGCGCCGTCGATCGGCAAGCGACATGCCCGTTCAGCGCTCCACGCACCGCAGGCCTCGCTCCAGCGAATCGACAGGCCAAGGCCGGCGCCACGGGGCCGCGCGCTACAGTGCCGCCGATGGACATCACCGCCTATCGCGACCGGCGCAGCCGCCTCGCCGACCAGCTGCGCCGCGCCGGCGGCGGCATCGCGATCCTGCCGACCGCACCCGAACGCCCACGCAATGCCGACAGCGACCATCCGTATCGCCACGACAGCCACTTCCACTACCTGACCGGCTTCGACGAGCCCGG
>JBDSAB010000324.1:0-5748 GCA_039922395.1 Caldimonas sp. | reverse complement strand
TCGACCTGCGTGGCCATGAAGCCGGGCGCGGCCAGTGCAGGAGCCAGCGCACCCAGCGCCGGGTCGACCCGCACCTCGACGATGAGCGACGTCTCCGCGGTGTACTGCTTCGGCAGCAGCAACGTCGCGGCGATGCCGGCGGCCGAGACGAGCAGGAAGACCGCCAGGATGAGCCACTTGCGGGCCCAGATGATGCGAAGGTATTGTTTGAGCGTCATGGGGTCTCGCCTTTAGAAAAGCGACTCTTTGACATAGATCACGTCGTCACGCTCGACGAGGTCGTTCATGCGGATGTCCATGATCTTGACGACGCCGCTGCTGTCGCGCCGGTGCACTTTCATGCCGCGCTCGGTGCCGCGCGGCGTAAGCCCGCCGCTCTGCGCCAGCGCCTGAAGGAGAGTCAGTCCGCGTTCGACGCGCAAAGCGCCCGGCCGCTGGACCTCGCCGTAGATGTAGGCCGTCGGTGCGCGGTCGACATAGATGATGTCGCCGTTCTCGACCGCCATGTCGAGCTCGGCCTTGCCGGCCTGAAGGATCGCCGGCAGGTCGATGTCGATCTTCACCGGATTGCCGTTCCGATTGCCGACCAGGGTCACAACGTCGGCACCCGTCGGCAGCACGCCGCCCGCGGCAGCGACCATCTCGGAGACCCGGCTTCCGACGATATCGATCGGATAGCGGCCGGGCTTCGTGACCTGCCCCAGGATCGAGATCTGATTGCTGCGGATCGTCGTCACCTGGACCGTCACCTGCGGCCGCAGCACGAAGCCGCCGTCGCGCAGCATCTTGGCGATCTTCTGTTCGGCCACGCCGATGGTCGAACCGCCGATCAGGACATTGCCGATGAGCGGAAAGTTGATCTGACCGTTCTCGGAAATCCGCGCTTCCACCGTCAGATCGGGATTCTGGTAGACCGAGATCCGAACGACATCGCCGACGCCAAGGACCGTTTCCGCGCGCGGGGGCGCCGCTGCCGTTTGCGGAGCGGGTTGTGCCGAAGCGCCTTGCACGAAGGCAACCATCACCAACAGGATTTGAAGAAGAAATCTCATAGTTTTTTCGTCCGTGACGCGTTGGGCGAAGACGCCGGCGACCGGCGGCCGCACCCCAACTCGTCGTCAGGTCGAAGCGCGCGACGGGCGCGCGCCTCGACCTATTTCATGCCCTTGAGGCCTTTGTCCAACGTCGTGTTGCTCGGCATCGCCGCCGGCTTCACCGGTGTCGGCGCGACCTCGATCTGCGGTGCGGCTGACGCAGCCGGCGGCAGGGTCGGCGCAATCGTCATCAGCGGCGGTGCGTCGGGAGCAGGCGGCGGTGCGGCGGCAGCGGCCTTCGCCGCGTCAGCGGCGTAGGTACCGACGTACTCGATCTTGGAACTGCTGCGCAGCGCCTTGAGGTCATCCTCGACCAGCTTGCGCTTGCGACTGTTCAGCAGAAACTGCTCGATCGCCGGCACGGCGCGCTGTTCGTCGACCGGCTGACTGCGCGAACCGGCGAGGTACAGCACGCTGACGCCGCCCGGAACGACGCTGAACATGCTCTGGCCGTCCTTCATCTGCGAGATGCGATCAAGGCTGGCGAGCGGCAACTGCTCGGCGCCGCGAACTGCTTCGTTGGCCGAGTATTTGATGTCACTGCTCTTCAAGAAAGCCACGAACTCGGCGAGGTCCTTGGCGGCTCCGAGCTTGGCACGCAAGGTGTCGACCTGCTCCGGCTTGGCCTGAATGTTGATTTCCTGGAAGCTGTACAGACGGCGCTGACTGAACAGCGCCGGGTGAGCGTCGTAGTACGCCTTGATTTCCTGCGGCGTCGGCTTCGGTGCACCCTGCCCGATCTTGTCGAGGTAAGCGCGGGAGATGATCTCGCGCCGCGCGCCTTCGAGTTGCTGGACAACGCGCGGATCCCGATCGAGCTTCTGGTCAGCCGCCTTCTGGACCGCGAGTTCCTGGTCGATCAGACCCTCGAGTACCTGACGGCTGGCCGAAGCGGCCTGCGCAGGAGCCAGCCCGCGCTGCTGCGACAGGACATAGTTGATCTGATGAACGGTGATTTCTTCCTTGTTCACCTTGGCCGCTGTCTGCGAAGCGGCCGCATCCTTCTTCTTGTCGCCACACCCGGAGAGCACAACAGTGGCCGCCAGCAGCGCAAGTCCCGCCAGCCGAAACGGCGAGGCGGACAAGCAGATAGCGTAAGAATTCGATACAGTCGTTGAAGCCATTCGTAATCGTGTCATATCAAGAGGCGCAGCGGTTTGCGTGGCCTCGGCCCGACGGGCAGACTGCCCATTCTTCCTCGCTTTCCTCGCGGGTCGACCGCGAGTACAGCAACGCGCCAAGTGTAAGTGGCGCCCTTGATGCCCGGAAATCCCGAGGTCGGGGGAAAGTCGCTCCAGCGAGCCGCGCCGACCTGAAACTACAGCAGAGCCTGTTGCCGAGCGAGGCGCCAATCAGCCGTCTCGCCCTCCGCGGAGGTCAGCATCCACACTTCCCTGAACGGTGCTGCGCCAAGGTCGGCTGACTCGCGAATCATTCCTGAAAACTGAACGTTGGCGACGTAGCGGCCGTCCCACTTTTCCAGGGTGAGCAAAGACGCATCGAGCGTCACGACGTCGGTCCGATTCAGACCGTCTCCGCGCATGGTCAGTTCCTGCAACAAGTCGTCCAGCATGTGCGCGGTCGTCCTCCGCCGTAAACCCTCGACATCACCGCGGTCCCAGGCGGCCTGCAGTTCAAGAAAGCACTGCCGCGCTGCGCTCAGCAACACTTCGTGCTCTTTCGAGGTCTGAGAACAGCGGTCTTCCTGTGTTACCGACGGGGTCGCAGGATTGAATCGTGCAAAGGCGGTCCTCCGAACAAGCGACTTGCGAGCAAGCCAAAGCCAAGCCGGTCGATATCGCGTTCCGACCAGCCAGACGCACACGGCAAACAACGTGCCCGACGCCCAGACCGGATCGAGCAGAACCCCCGGCCATTCCCGCACCAGGAGCAGGCCGGCAAAGAAAACCATCGCGGCGAGCGGCGCGGAAGTCGCGCGAAGCGTTGCCGCAGTGGCATCGGCAGGAGCCGAAGCCAAAAGCGCTGTGACTCCCAGCGCGAGAAGCGGGCGCAACGACGCTCTCGAGAAGACTTCTTTCGGATTCGGCAGCGCCCAAGACGCTACCCGACGACGGCCGGTCAGCGTCGCGCTCAGCATTTGATACCCACGTGCAGCGCCACGACGCCGGCGCTGAGGTTGTGGACATCCACATGTCCGAAGCCAGCGCCTTTCATCATCGACTTCAACTCGTCCTGAGTCGGATGCAAACGGATCGATTCCGCCAGGTAGCGATAACTGTCGCCGTCCTTCGCGATCCACTGACCGATGCGCGGCAACACCTTGAAGGAGTACCAGTCGTAGGCCCTTTGCAAAGGCGGCGCGACCTTCGAGAACTCGAGCACGAGCAGCCGACCGCCGGCGCGCAGCACGCGGTTCATCTCGGCCAGCGCCTTTTCCTTGTGGGTCATGTTGCGCAAGCCGAAGCCCACGCTGACGAGATCGAACGACCCAGTCGCGAACGGCAATGTTTCGGCATCGCAGATCACGGTGGGGAGCGCAACGCCCGCGTCGATCAGGCGATTCCTCCCTTGTCGCAACATCGCTTCGTTGATGTCGCTGTGCACGACCAGCCCGCCCGTGCCGACTCGCGCTGCGAAGCTGCGCGCCAGATCGCCGGTACCACCGGCCACGTCGAGAACCTTGTCGCCGATTCGAAGGTTCGCCACCGCGACCGTGTAGGCCTTCCAAGCCCGATGCAGACCGAGCGACATCAGGTCGTTCATCAGGTCGTATTTCGGCGCGACCGAGTCGAAGACGCCACGCACGCGCTCTGACTTCGCCGCCTCGTCGACGCGCTCATAGCCGAAATGCGTTTCAGCCATGGCGTGCGATGCCCGGCAACGACGGTGCGTGCAGCGGCCTTAGCTCGGCGGAAGGCGAGGGAATCATCGGCTCAGTGCTGATGACCGCAGGCAGACGCCGACGCAGCCACCATCGGAGCATCTCGCTCGGCACCAGCCGCGGCGAGGCGACTCTCGTACTTGCGCCATAAATCGTCTTGTTGGGAACCCAGGTAGAACAGGTAGTCCCACGAGAAAATCCCGGTGTCATGGCCGTCGCTGAAGGTCGGCTGCACGGCGTAGTTGCCGACCGGCTGAAGCGACGTCAGATCGACGTCGCGCTTGCCGGTCTGCAGCACTTCCTGTCCCGGGCCGTGCCCCTGAACTTCCGCCGAGGGCGAGTAGACCCGCATCAGCTCGAATGGAATCCGAAACTCGGACCCATCGGAAAACGCGACCTGCAGTGCTCGCGACTGCTGATGAACGGTGATCGATGTGGGCGTCGGCGTGTTCGATGTCAGACCGGCCATGAGATCTCGATCGGGGGCGTTGAGGCGGCCGAAGTATAGCGACGGGTCCGCTCCCCAAGCCCACTGGGGAATTGGCCCGGGGCCAGCCATCAGACCAGGACGCGCTCGATGCCGCCGGCGTTGGCTCGCTCGACGTAATCCGGCATCCAGTCCTCGCCCAGGATCCGATTTGCCATCTCGACCACGATGTAGTCGGCTTCCAGCAAACCGTTGTTCAGATCGCCGGTGTAGCGCGAAAGCCCCTGCAGGCAGCTCGGACAGGACGTGAGGATCTTCACGGGTCCTTTGCCGGCGACGTCCGGCAGCGCGCGCAGCGCGGCCTCGTCGCGGCGCAGCTGTTCTTCCTTGCGAAACCGCACCTGCGTCGCAATGTCGGGCCGCGTGATGCCGAACGTGCCGCTCTCGCCGCAGCAGCGCTTGCTGTCGACGACGTTCTCGCCGACCAGTGCCTTCACCGTCTTCATCGGTTCGCGCAGCTTCATTGGGGTGTGGCACGGGTCGTGGTACAGGTAGCCGGCGCCCGCACCCGATGCGGCATCGAGCACGATGCCTTTCTCGAGCAGGTACTCGTGGATGTCGATGATCCGGCTGCCCGGGAAGATCTTCTCGAACTGGTAGCCCTGCAGCTGGTCGTAGCAGGTGCCGCAGCTCACCACGACGGTCTTGATGTCGAGGTAGTTCAGCGTGTTGGCGACGCGGTGGAACAGCACCCGGTTGTCGGTGATGATCTTGTCGGCCTTGTCGAACTGGCCCGAGCCGCGCTGCGGATAGCCGCAACACAGGTATCCCGGCGGCAGCACCGTCTGCACACCGGCATGCCAGAGCATCGCCTGGGTCGCCAGGCCGACCTGCGAGAACAGGCGCTCCGAGCCGCAACCGGGGAAGTAGAAGACGGCCTCGGTTTCGCTGGTCGTCGTCTTCGGGTCGCGGATGATCGGAACGTAATCCTTGTCCTCGATGTCGAGCAGCGCGCGCGCCGTCTTCTTCGGCAGGTTGCCCGGCATCTTCTTGTTGATGAAGTGGATCACCTGCTCCTTGATCGGCGCGGTGCCGACCGTCGAACGCGGCGCCGCCGTCTGCTTGTTCGCCAGGCCGCGCAGCAGGTTGTTCGCGATGCGCTGCGCCTTGAAGCCGATGTCGACCATGCCGACGCGCAGCATCTTGATGGTCTCGGGATTGGTCGCGTTCAGGAACATCATCGCCATCTTGTTGCCCGGGCGGAAGCTCTTCTTGCCCATCTTGGTCAACAGATTGCGCATGTTCATCGACACGTCGCCGAAGTCGATGTCGACCGGGCACGGTGCCAAGCACTTGTGGCAGACGGTGCAGTGGTCGGCCACGTC
>JBDSAB010000323.1:0-8954 GCA_039922395.1 Caldimonas sp. | reverse complement strand
GCGGCCGACCGCGCCCGCACCGCGGAAGTCGCCCAAGGCGTCGGCGCGGCCGACGACGGCCGCGTGCTTGACGTGGCCGGCCGGCTCGACCTGAACCAGATGGTGACGCTGCTGCGCGGCGCAGCGCTCTACATCGGGCCCGACACCTCGATCACGCACCTCGCGGCGGCCTGCGACACACCGGTCGTCGCGCTCTTCGGTCCGATCGATCCGCGCCTGTGGGGCCCGTGGCCGCAGGGCCATGCGGTCGAGCAGCCATACGAAATGCGCGCGCCGGTCCAGCGCCGCGCCGCGATCATGCTGATGCAGGGCGATCCGGCCTGCGTGCCGTGCAACGGCGCCGGCTGCGACCGCCACGACGACAGCCGCAGCGAGTGCCTCGAGACGATGTCGGCGACGCGCGTGCTCGAGGTCGCGCAGTCGCGTCTCGGCGGCGCGCCGGCGGACGCGCCGGACGGCGTCACGGCAGCGCTTCGAACTCCCACAGCAGGTGCAGGCGCCGGCGCTTGACGATGTCGAGCGCGGTTCGGACCCGCTGTGCGAAGTCGGGGTTCGGCGATTCGTAGGCGACGCGCTTCCTGATCCACTGCACGCGCAGCGCGCGGAAGCGCCCGTCGAAGCCATAGATGCTGGCGCCAAACTCCGGCGCGGTGAAGTAGCGGTGGGTGCGCTCGGTGATGATGTTGACGTGGGTCGGGTCGACGAAGGCCTCGGCGCGCGGCCAGGCCGGCGTCACCGCATAGAGCCGGCCACCGGGCTTCTTCAGCACGCGCCAGATCTCGTTCATCAGCTCGACGAACGGCAAGCGCGTCTCGTTGCTCGGCAGCACGACGAGGCGCGGCATGTGCTCGATGAAGTCGTAGGCCGACAGCGAGTCGAAATGGCCGGCGCCGAACGGGATCGGTTCGAGCACGAGGTTGGCGCGCCGGAAGCAAGCCGGGTCGGCGCCCTCGGGCACCCGCAGGTCGAGGCCGTACAGCTCGTCGGCGCCGTACGGATTGCGCGGCACTGGGCCGCAGCCAAGGTCGAGGTGGCGGGTCGTCATCGTCAGCGGTACTCGACCTGGCCGGCGCGGTGCACCATGTGCAGGGTCAGGCCGTGGGCCTGTTTTTCCTCGCGGACCCAGCGCGCGGTCTGCGCCTTGCGCTCGAACTTGGCCTGCTGGCGGCCCCACCAGCCGAGGCCGAGCTTCGCGTACAGGTAGCGGTGGTCGCCGAACTTCGCGATGCCCTGTTCCTTCTTCATCGCGACCTGCGTGATCGAGCCGAAGTGGTGGATCAGCGCGGCGCCGACGGTCCCGACCTTGAGGCCCGCGCGCAGGCAGCGGGCACGGAACTCGGCGTCCTCGCGGCCGAACAGCAGGCGGTCGGTGTCGGGAAAGCCGATCTGCTCGAAGACCTGCCGGCGCACCGTGAAGCAGACGCCGTGGAACCAGCCGTCGCGGACCGTCGCACCCATCTTGCGCACGAAGTCGGCGCTGAACGCGTCAAGGTCGTAGTCGAGGTCCTCCTCGACCAACGCCGGGCTGACGACCTGCAGGCCGAGGCGCGAGGCGGCGTCGATCTGCGCGCCGACGAAGTCGTGGCCGCAGATGATGTCGTTGTTCAGCAGCACGACCCAGTCGCCGTCGGCGAGCAGCGCGCCCTGGGTCCAGGCGCCGCCGCAGCCGAGGTTGACGGGGTTGCGCACCGAACGGATCTCGGGATGGCCGGCCAGCCATTGCGGCGTGTCGTCGGTGCTGCCGTTGTCGATGACGAGCAGCGAATCGACCGGGATACCGTGCGCGCGCAGGCTCTCGACGCACTGCTGCGTGGAGCGCAGCTGGTTCAGGACGGGGATGACGACGGTGTATTTCATGTCGGGCGCCGCATGGCCCGCGCCATCGACATCACCTGGAGCCGGGTGCCGCGACATGCCGCAGCAGAGCGGCCGGCATCCGTCGATCGCGCGGCCGCAGCGGCCGTCTCAAGGCTTCGATCGGGGCACGCGCCCGAGCAGGTAGAACTCGTCGTTGGGCCGCATCGAGGTGGCGTTCGCCATCCGGTTCGAGAGGCCGAACAGGGCGGTGATCGCCGCGATGTCCCAGGCGTCCTCGTCGCTGAAGCCGTGCTCGCGCAGCGCCGCGTAGTCGTCCTCGCCGACCGCGTTCGACTCGGTGCAGACCTTCATCGCGAACGCGAGCATGGCCTTCTGCCGAAGCGTGATGTCGGCCTTGCGGTAGTTGACCGCGACCTGGTCGGCGACGAGCGGGTTCTTCTCGTAGATGCGCAGGATCGCGCCGTGCGCGACCACGCAGTAGAGGCAGTTGTTCGCGCCGCTGGTCGCGACCACGATCATTTCCTTCTCGCCCTTCGTCAGCCCCGACGGCTTCAGCATCAGCGCGTCGTGGTACGCGAAGAACGCGCGAAATTCGGCGGGGCGGTGCGAGAACGCGAGGAACACGTTCGGCACGAAGCCCGACTTTTCCTGGACCTCGAGGATGCGCGCGCGCACGTCGTCCGGCAGGTCGGCGAGCGGCGGCACCGGGTAGCGGCTTACTGAATTTGTCATGCGGCCATCTCGCTGAATTGAAGCGCATGCAGTTTGGCATACAGCCCGCCGCGCCCGAGCAGCTCGGCGTGGCTGCCCTGCTGGACCACGCGGCCGCCTTCGAGCACGACGATGCGGTCGGCGCGCTCGACCGTCGACAGGCGGTGCGCGATCACGAGGCTGGTGCGGCCGCGCATCAGCGATTCGAGGGCTTGCTGAACCAGCCGCTCCGATTCGGAGTCGAGCGCCGAGGTCGCCTCGTCGAGCAGCAGGATCGGCGCGTCCTTGTAGATTGCGCGGGCGATCGCGAGACGCTGGCGCTGGCCGCCCGACATCTGGCTGCCGTTGTGGCCGATCAGGCTGTCGATGCCGCCTGGCAGCGAACGCACGAAGTCGAGCAGGTTGGCGGCGCGCAGCGCATCCTCGACGCGCTGGCGATCGGGCACGCCGCCGAGCGCGACGTTCGCGGCGACGCTGTCGTTGAACAGCACGACGTCCTGGCTGACGAGCGCGAACTGGCGCCGCAGCGCTTCGACATTCCACTCGGCGAGGTCGCGGCCGTCGAGCAGCACGCTGCCGGCGGTCGGCTCGATGAAGCGCGGCAGCAGGTTGACCAATGTCGACTTGCCGGCGCCCGACGGCCCGACCAGCGCGACCGATTCGCCCACCCGCAGCTCGAGGTCGACGCCGCTGAGGGCGGCGTTCTGGTCGCTCGGGTAGCGCAAGGTGACGCCACGCAGCTCGACGTGACCCCGCGCCCGCCCGGGATCGAAGCCGCCGCTGCGCTCGACTGGCGTGTCCTCGACCAGCGCCACGCCGCGCTCGATCGCGACCAGGCCGCGCGTGATCGGCCCGGTGACCTCGGACAGGTGCTTGATCGGTGCGATCAGCATCAACATCGCGGCGACGAAGGCGACGAACGAGCCGACCGAGGTGCCGCTCGAGCTGCTCTGCCAGATCGCGGTGACGATCACGGCCGACAGAGCGCACGCCGACAGCACCTGCGTGATCGGCGTCATCGTGGCGCTGGCGACGACCCCCTTGATCGAAAGGCGGCGCAGCGACTCGCTGACCTTGCGAAAGCGGCTCGACTGCGTGGCCGCGGCGCCATGAAGGCGCACCATGCGCCAGGCCAGCACGTTCTCCTCGACCACATAGGCCAGCTCGTCGGTCGCCTTCTGGCTCTCGACCGAGAGGCGGTGCAGGCGCTTCCCCATCACGCGCATCACGAACGCGAGCGACGGGAACAGGATGCCGACGAAGAGCGTCAGCTGCCAGTTCAGGTAGATCAGGTAGCCGAGCAGCGCGACCAGTGCGAGCGAGTCCTTCACCAGGGTCAGCAGCGAGTTGATCAGCATCGTCGCGCCGGTCTGGACCTCGAACGTCAGCGTGTTGGTCAGGCTGCTCGCCGAGTTGCGCGTGAAGAGCGCCGGCGAGGCGTCGAGCAGGCGCGCGAACATCGCGCTGCGCAGCGCCAGGATCGCGCGGTTCGCCGACCACGTGAGGCCGTACTGGGCAATGAAGCCGGCGACGCCGCGGATCAAGAACAGGCCGACGATCGCGACCGGCACCAGCCAAAGGTTGATCGCGCCGGCCTTGCTGAACCCGCTGTCGAGGAGCGGCTTCAACAGCGCGGGGATCGCCGGTTCGGTCAACGCCGAAACGATCGCGCCGATCACGACCAGCACGAAGCCGCGCCGCGTTCCCGCGAAGTAAGGCGCGATGCGTTGGACGCGGGCCTTCAGGGTCGGGGTCGCGGCGGTCATGACGGCGCGGATTATCCGTCGGGAGCTCTGCCTACAATCGCACCCGACCCAGGCGCACCCGCGCCTCCGCCCTCTGGCCGATGCCTCAACCCGCGCCCCGAAACGACTCCGCCAACCCGCCCCGGGTCTCGGTCTACATCATTGCGTTCAACGAGGCCGAGAAGATCCGCGACGCGGTCTCGAGCGTGCTGTGGGCCGACGAGATCGTCGTTGCCGATTCGCACAGCACCGACGGCACGATCGAGATCGCCGAGGGGCTCGGTGCACGCGTGGTGCAGATCGATTTCAACGGCTTCGGCGACCTGCGCAACCGGGCGATCGAAGCGTGCCGCGGCGACTGGATCTTCAGCCTCGATTCCGACGAGCGCTGCACGCCGGAAGTGCGCGACGAGATCCTGTCGATCGTCGCGGCCAGCGATTCGCTCGACGTTTACCGCGTGCCGCGCCGCAATTACTTCATGGGCCGATGGATTCGTCACTCGGGCTGGTACCCGAACTATCGCCAGCCGCAGCTGTTTCGGCGCGGCGCGATGGCGTACACGCTCGAGCCGGTGCACGAGGGCTACAGGCTGCTGACTGACCGCCCGCTCGGTGTGTTGACCCACGCGATCTGGCAGTTCCCGTTCCGCAACCTCGGCGAGGTCGTCGCGAAGCTGAACCGCTACTCGACGCTCGGTGCCGCGAAGGTCGCGCCGGGCCGCGCCTCGATGGCGCGGGCGCTGACGAGCGCGACCTGGGCCTTCGTCAAGCACCTCGTCTTCAAGCGCGGCCTGCTCGACGGCTGGGCCGGGTTCGTGATCGCTTTTGCGTACTTCGAGCAGACTTTCTACCGCTACGCGAAGCGCCATGAGCAGGACCAGGGCTGGGCTTTCCCGACCCAGGCGCCGCTCGGGCGCCTGGCCAAATCAGATTGAACCGACCGGACCATTTCGGATCACCCATCGTCATGCTGAAGAGAAGAAGCGTCATCGCCTGCGCCGCCGGCGCGTTCGCGGCCCCCGCGTGGGCTCAGTTCCGGGTCGAGATCTCCGGGGTCGGTGCAACCCAGCTGCCGATCTCGATCGTCAAGTTCCGCGATGAAGATCGCGCCGGCCAGGCGATCTCGACGATCGTGCGGGCCGACCTCGAGCGCAGCGGCGTGTTCCGCATCGTCGATGGCGGCGGTGCGCTCGACGAGACCAGCTCGCCGAACTGGGGCGAGTGGCGCGGCCGCGGCAGCGACGCGCTGGCCGCGGGCTCGGCGAGCCGGCTCGCCGATGGCCGCGTCGATGTGCGCTTCAAGCTCTGGGACGCGGTCAAGGGCAGCGAGCTGGTCGCACAGAGCAACGCCGTGCAAGCTGCCGACCTGCGCCTCGCCGCGCACCGCATCGCCGACACGATCTACGAGAAGCTGACCGGCGAGAAGGGCGTGTTCTCGACCCGCATCGCCTACGTCACGCGCGGCGGCGGCCGCTTCACGTTGCGCGTCGCCGATGCCGACGGCGAGGGCGGGCAGGTCGCGTTGAACAGCGCCGAGCCGATCATCTCGCCGGCCTGGTCTCCGAACGGGCGCGAGCTCGCCTACGTCTCGTTCGAGAGCCAGAAGGCGGTCGTCTACACCCAGGACGTCGCGACCGGCAACCGACGGGCCGTCGCCAACTTCCGCGGCTCGAACAGCGCGCCGGCCTGGTCGCCCGACAGCCAGACGCTGGCCGTCACCTTGTCGCGCGATTCGGGCTCTCAGCTCTACCTGATCGGCCGCGATGGCGAGAACGTGCGCCGCCTGACGACCAGCCAGGCGATCGACACCGAGCCCGTGTTCGCGCCCGACGGCAAGACGATCTACTTCGTCAGCGACCGCGGCGGCAGCCCGCAGATCTACAAGATCGGCGTCGGCGGCGGTGCGGTCGAGCGCGTGACCTTCGGCGGCGCCTACAACATCAGTCCCGCGATCAGCCCCGATGGCCGCACCTTGGCATTCATCTCGCGCTCCGGCAACGCGTTCCGCCTGCACACGCAGGACCTCGGTGCCGGCGGCCAGGCGACCGCTCTGACCGATAGCAGCGACGACGAAAGCCCGAGCTTCGCGCCGAACGGCCGCCTGATCATCTACGCGACTCGAGCCCAGGGCAGGGATGTTTTGATGACGACCACGCTGGATGGGAAAATCAAGGCTCGTCTCGCCTCGGCCGCCGCCGACGTGCGCGAGCCGGTCTGGGGCCCGTTCGGGCGCTGAATGGCCGGTCGCCTGTCACCCCGCGACGACCGTCAGGCGTTGAACACCCATTCGAACCGTTTTGCAGGAGAGAGAACCATGAAGCAAGCAAGCCCATTCCGATTCCATCTGGTCGCCCTCGTCGCCGCGCTCGCGCTCGCCGGCTGCTCCAGCACCAAGCTCGACACCGACGTGCCGGTCGAGAGCCGTTCGACCACCCCGGGCGCGGGCAGCGGTGCGGCCGGCAGTGGCGCCAATTCCGGCGCGACCACGCAGAGCCAGGTCACGCCGATCGACCTGACCAAGAGCACGACGACCGCAGGCATGGGCAACCTGCCGCGCATCGTCTACTTCGACTTCGACAGCTACGTCGTGAAGGACGAGTACCGCTCGACCGTCGAGGCCAATGCGAAGGCGCTGGCCGCCGACCGCAAGCGCAAGATCGCCGTCGAAGGCCACACCGACGAGCGCGGCGGCCACGAGTACAACCTCGCGCTCGGCCAGAAGCGCGCCGAAGCGGTCGCCAAGTCGATGACATTGATGGGCGCGAACGACGGCCAGATCGAGGCGGTCAGCTTCGGCAAGGAGCGTCCGGCGGTGCAGGGCAGCGACGAGGCGGCCTGGGCGAAGAACCGGCGCGCCGAGCTGACGCCGAAGTGATGGGCGCGCTTCGGGCCCTCGTCGCGCGGCCGGCCTTCGGCGCCTTGCTGGTCGCGGCGCTGGCCGCGCCGGCGGCCCAGGCCGGCCTGTTCGACGACGACGAGGCGCGCAAGGCGATCCTCGATCTGCGCCAGCGCCTCGAGCAGAGCAACGAGCAGCAGCGCGCGCGCCAGGCCGAGCAGATCGCCCAGTTCGGCGAGCAGCTCAACCAGCTGAAGCGCAGCCTGGTCGACCTGAACACGCAGCTCGAGCTGCAGCGCGCCGAAAGCGCCAAGCTGCGCGGCCAGAACGAGCAGCTCGCGCGCGACATTGCCGAGGTGCAGCGCAAGCAGTCGGACATCCAGCAGGGCGTCGAGGACCGCATCCGCAAGATCGAGCCGCAGAAGGTCACGCTCGACGACCGCGAGTTCCTCGCCGATCCGGATGAGAAGCGCCAGTACGACGACTCGCTGGCGGCCGTCCGCAAGGGCGAGTTCGACCGCGCGACGGTGCAGCTGACGACGATGCTGCGACGCTGGCCGAACAGCGGTTACCGAGAATCGGCGCTGTTCTGGCTCGGCAACGCGCAGTACGGCAAGCGCGACTACAACGCGGCGATCATCTCGTTCCGCACGCTGGTCAGCACAATGCCGGACAGCCCGAAGGCACCGGAGGCAATGCTCGCGATCGCCAACTGCCAGGCCGAGCTGAAAGACACCAAGGCGGCCCGCAAGACGATCGAGGACCTGGTCAAGGCCTATCCGAAATCGGAAGCGGCCCAGGCCGGGCGCGAGCGCCTGGTCTCGATGCGTTAGCGCGAGTGCTCGCGGCCTCGCGCTGCGGCGGCGTCAACCGGCGTCGGCGCGTGGGCCCGCGTCGGCTCGTAGGCTCGCCTCTTAAAATGCGCTGATGCAGGACATCGACATCGGGGCGCTTGCGACGCAGGTGCTCTGGACCGCGTTCGGGCTGTCGATCGTGCTCGGCGCGATCATGCAGCGCACCCATTTCTGCACGATGGGCGCCGTGTCCGACATCGTCAACATGGGCGACTGGGCCCGCATGCGCATGTGGGTCATGGCGATGGGCGTCGCGATGATCGGCTTCAACGCGATGGTCGCGCTCGGCTGGATCGACGCGTCGAAGAGCATCTACGCGGGCCCGCGCCTGATCTGGTTGTCGGCGCTGGTCGGCGGCGCGATGTTCGGCTTCGGCATGGTGCTCGCCTCGGGCTGCGGCAGCAAGACGCTGGTCCGGATCGGCAGCGGCAACTTGAAGTCGGCGGTCGTGTTCGTGGTCCTCGGCATCGCCGCGTTCGCGACGCTGAAGGGCATCACGGCGGTGGCCCGCGTCGACACCGTCGACAAGGCCGCGCTGACCCTCGCCAGCGGCACCGACTTGCCGTCGGTGCTCGCCGCGATCACCGGCTGGTCGAAGCTGACGCTGGCAGCGGCGCTCGGCCTCGGGCTCGGCGGCGCGCTGGTCGGTTGGGCGGTCGCACGGCCGGAGGGGCGCTCGGCGGACAACGTGCTCGGCGGCATCGGTGTCGGCACGGTGATCGCGATGATGTGGTGGGTCTCAGGCCGCCTCGGGCACGTGGCCGAAGACCCGAGCACCTTGCAGGAGGCGTTCGTCGCGACGAATTCGCAGCGCATGGAATCGTTGAGCTTCGTCTCGCCGATCGCCTACACGCTCGACTGGCTGATGTTCTTCAGCGACAAGGCCAAGCTGCTGACGATCGGCATCGTCTCGGTCTGCGGCGTGATCGTCGGTGCGGCGCTGCAGGCGCTGCTGACGCGCAGCTTTCGCTGGGAAGGCTTCCGCGATGC
>JBDSAB010000322.1:0-4038 GCA_039922395.1 Caldimonas sp. | reverse complement strand
CCTGGCTCGAGTTCGCCTGGTGCCTCGTGCGCGCATTCGTCGCGGTGGCTGCGCTTCTCGCCACGCTGTCACTCGCATCGCGGCTGTTGCCGCAGCGCCGCATCGCGCGGTGGATCGCGCTGGCCGCCGCGATCCTCGCCGCGGCGGCCATGGGATGGTCTGCCGAGGACGGACTCACGCGGCTGCTCAGCGGCGAACCGATCTCGACGGGCGAGCGGCCCTACATGATCCACACGATGCTCGTACTGGCGCTGCTGGTCGGCGTGCTCGCCGAATATCGCTGGGCCAGTCTTCGGGCTGCGGCGGCGCTGCATGAGGCCGAGCTGAGCCGCATTCGCCTGCAAGGCGAGCTCGCTGCGGGCCGGCTCCAGGTCCTGCAGGCGCAGATCGAGCCGCACTTCCTGTTCAATTCGCTGGCCAACGTGCGGCGACTGCTGCGCACCGACGGCGACGCCGGCCTCGCGATGCTGGCCGACCTGATGCGCTATCTCGAGAGCGCGCTGCCGCGTTTGCGGGAAGACAGCTCGACGCTCGCGCGCGAGATCGAGCTGGTCCGGGCGTTTCTCGCCATCCACCAGGTTCGGATGGGGTCGCGACTCAGCGTGCACATCGACGTGCCCGAACGGCTCGGCCCGTCCGTAGTCCCGCCGATGATGCTGCTGACGCTGATCGAGAACGCGCTCAAGCACGGGCTGGCGCCGCTGCCGCAAGGGGGCTCGATCACCGTCGCGGCCAGCGTGTCTGCCGGCAAGCTGGTGCTGCAGGTGGCCGATACCGGTCAGGGTCTGGTCACCGGCGCCGGCGGCGGTACCGGCCTGGCCAACATCCGTTCGCGCCTGAAGGCGATGTACGGCACGGCGGCGACTCTGTCGCTGCGTCACAACCGGCCTCGCGGCGTCACGGCCGAGATCGATCTTCCGGTGCACGCGGCATGAGCACGCTCGCCCAGCCGATCGTCCTGACGCCACGCGGGCGACTCGGCATCTGGGTGGCGCGGGCATGGCGGCGGCTCGGCTGGCGGCATGTCGCGGCCGCGTTCCTCATCGAGATCGTGCGGGGCGCGATCCATCCGCTCGGGGGCACCTTCTTTCCGCCGGTCGAACTGCCCGGTTGGGACACGGGGATGACCCTCCTCACCGGTTCGTGGCTGGTCACCAACCTCTTGATCGTGTTCAGCGTCCTGGTCGCCAACGAGGCATTCGACGAGGACGTGCCGCCGCTGCGGGCCTATGGGCTCGTCGTCGTCTTTCTCGTCCTGACCGTGCCATCGCTGGAACGCCTCTTCTATGCGCTGGTCATCCCGCCGGATCGCTCCACCGGACGGGACGAAGGCATTGCACAACTCGTGTGGTGGTCGCTGGTCATCCTCTACGAGAGCGGTTTCGGCCTGTCGATCTACGGGTACTGGCGTGTCACCCAACGCGCGATGCGCAGAGCCCAGGCGGCAGAGACCGAGCGCGCCTACAGCGAGCAGCGCGTGCAGACCGCGCGGTTGCTCGCATTGCAGTCGCGCGTGGAGCCCCAGCTGCTGTTCGACGCCTTGGGCCGTGTCGGTGCGCTGCATGCCAGCGACCCGTCCGCGTCGGATGCGTTGCTGGCCGACCTGATCGCACTGCTGCGCTCGATGCAGCCCAGCGCCGGGACCGACAACTCCACGGTCGAGCGCGAGTTTGATCTGGTCGAAGCGTGGCTTCGGGTCATGCGCGGCGCCGGTCGCCAAGGTGCGCAGGTCAGTCTGCAGATGTCGCCCGAGAGCGCACGAGTCGGCATCGCGCCGATGCTGGTGGTGCCGCTGCTGCGCAGCGTGCTGGTCGCAGGGTCTTCGTCCTCCCCGGACTGGTTGCTGAGCTCACAGGTCGTCAAGCAACGACTGCAGATCCGGCTGGAATCGAAGAGTGGCGGCACCCCGTCGGACCTGCTGAGTCAGGTCGACCTCGAGGCGCTTCGGGAGCGGCTCGCCCAGCTGTTCGGCACGTTGGCGCAACTGACCGTTTCGTCGGTCCCCCTGGCGCTGACCCTCGATCTGCCTCGTCTTCTGGAGGATTCGGATGACCACCGCGCTGATCGCTGAAGACGAGCCCGTGCTCGCGGCCGAGATCCGCGACGAGCTGCGCCGGCTTTGGCCCGAGTTGGAGATTTGCGCCATCGTCACGGACGGCCACGAGGCATTGCGCGAGATCGAGCGCCATCGACCCCAAGTGCTGTTCCTGGACGTCAAGATGCCGGGGCTCACGGGGATCGAAGTCGCCCGCGTGATGGGCACCCGTGCCCATGTCGTCTTCATCACCGCGTTCGATCAGTACGCGGTTCAGGCCTTCGAGGAAGGGGCGGTCGACTACCTGCTCAAGCCGCTGGATCCGGTCCGTCTGGCGCGCGCCGTGCATCGCGTCCAGGACCAGGTGAAGCGGCCGCCCGTCGACCTGAGCGGCTTGCTCGAACAGTTGCAGCGCGGGCCGACGACCGACCGGCTGCGCTGGATCACGGTCTCGCGCGGTTTTGACATCCACCTGATCACGGTCGATGACATCTGCTATTTCAGGGCCGACAACAAGTACGTGTCGGTCGTGACGGCCGACAGCGAATCGCTGATCACGATGCCGCTCAAGGAGCTGATCGATCGCCTGGACCCAGAGATGTTCTGGCAAGTGCACCGCGGGTTGATCGTGAACATCAATTCGATCAAGAGCGTGCGTCGCGCGTTGGCGGGACACCTGGACCTCCGACTCAAGGAGCGTCCGGAGACCTTGCGTGTCAGTGCGGCCTATGCCCATCTCTTCAAGCACATGTAGGTGCGATGAAGCCTCAGGCACCTCAACGGAAGGAACTCGTCGGCACGGTTCGGTTTTCGTCGCGATTTTCGCCCCCTTCGTCGGGCGGTTCTTCTCCGCGGTGCACCGGGCGTATGCTGGGATCGGCTGTTGGTCCGCAGCGCAAGGAGAACTGCGATGAATGCGTCCCGAAGGAAGACATCCGCCCTGCTGCTCGCTGTCCTCGGAAGCGCAGCCTTCGAGGCGCAAGCCTGCGGCGAACTGATGCTGCGGGGCCTGGGCACGATGCGCTTTCATGCCTTCGCCTCGCACACCTCGGCGAAGATCCTGCTGTATTCAGGCACGGCGGCGGCCAACAGCAAGGTGCCTGCGGCGACCGACCCCCGGCTCCATGACGGCCTCAAGCGGGTGGGCCACAAGGTGACGCTGGCGCGCGGCGCCGGCGAGCTGGAGGAGGCGCTCGCCACGAACCGGTTCGACGTCTTGATCGCCTACGCCAACGACATGCTGAGTGCGTCGCCCCAGCTGGCGAACGTGTCGCGAGGGCCGACATTGATACCGGTGCTCCACGAATTGGCGAGCGAGCGTGAGATGCGAGAGCGCTATCCGCGGCTTGTGACGGGCAATTTCAAGGATTTGCTCAGGGCGATCGACGAGGCAATGAGTCCGGCCAAGGCCTAAGGTGGCCGCGCAGCACCGCGGGGGGCGATTTTTGCGATCGCTTGGGTGCGCTTGGAGGCGCCGTATTTCCTTCGCGATCGCCGCGTCGGCTGTTGCGACGGTCCCGCCGGCTCTGGCGCAGAACGTCCCGCCGCCGGCCGCTGTCGGTAGCGCATTCACGGTGTCCGGAACCTCCGACTCGGAAGAGACCGCCAAAGGCCACGGCACGGTCTCGGTCGGCTACCAGAACACTTACATCAACGGCATGTTCCAACCGGTGCCGGGCGGCAAGATACACCTCGGCTCGATCCGCGTGCAGAGCATCTCATTCAATCTGGAGTATTTCGTCGCCTATCGCTGGTCGGTCCATTGGGAATTCCGTTCATCGAGACCCGCTACCGGGGCGGCTCGCCGAGTTCGTCTTCGACTTCGAGTATTCGATGGACGTCCGCCTGTCCCGCGCGTTCTGAAGCGCTCCGGGTAGGCGGGCCGCCGTGCTACAAGTTCGCATGACCGATGCCCGCACGAACGCAGTCGAACGCTTCTACGACTTCCATCCGATCAACGCCCGGCAGATCCTGGACGCGGTCGCTGCCCGCGGCATCGCGCC
>JBDSAB010000321.1:0-6992 GCA_039922395.1 Caldimonas sp. | reverse complement strand
GCGATGTGGCTCGGCCGGCCGAAGTGGCGCAGCTGGTGCCAGGTGATCAGCCCGTATTCGGCGTCGTTCCAGATCAGCACGACGATCGGCGTCTTCATGCGCAGCGCGGTCTCGATCTCCTGCGAGTTCATCATGAAGCCGGCATCGCCGGTCACCGCGACGACGGTGCGATCGGGGTAGGCGAGCTTGGCCGCGATCGCGCCGGGCACCGCGATGCCCATCGCGGCGAAGCCGTTCGAGATGATGCAGGTGTTGGGTCGTTCGGCGCGGTACATGCGCGACATCCACATCTTGTGCGCGCCGACGTCGGAGATCGCGATGTCGTCGGGGCGGAGAACCTCGCGCAGATCCCAGACGATCTTCTGCGGCTTGACCGGGAAGCCGGTGTCGTTCGCGTACTCGGCCCGGTCGGCCTCGACCGCATGGCGCACCGCCTTGAACGGCGCTGCCGACTGCGGCGTCGCGTATTCGGCGAGTGCGCGCAGCGACGACGCGATGTCGCCGAGCACGCCGACCGCCAGGATGTAGTGCTCGTCGACCTCGGCCGGCTGCGCATCGAGGTGAACGATGGTCTTGTCGCCGGCAGGATTCCAGGTATCGGGGTGGTACTCGACCATGTCGTAGCCGACGCAGATCACCACGTCGGCCTTCTCGAAGGCGAACCACGGCAGGTCGCGTGCCTTCAGCCCGATGGTGCCGAGCGAGAGCGGGTTCGAGAACGGCATCACGCCCTTCGCCATGAAGGTGTTGGCGACCGGGATGTTCAGCGTTTCGGCGAACGCGACGAGCGCTTCCGCCGCACCCTGGCGGATGACGCCGTTGCCGGCCAGGATCACCGGTGCCTTCGCGGCGCTGATCAGCGTCGCGGCCTTCTGGATCTTCGCCGCGGGCGCTTCCGACGAATACGCCGTCTGCACCTTGATCGGCGCCTTGTCGACCGTCATCTCGGCGATGTTCTCGGGGAAGTCGATGAATGTCGCGCCGGGCTTCTCGGTCTGCGCGACCTTGAACGCCTTTCGCACCACCTCCGGCACGATCGCCGGATCGAGAACCTGCGTCGCGTACTTGGTGATCGGATGGAACATGCTCACCAGGTTCAGGATCTGGTGGCTCTCCTTGTGCAACCGCGTCGTCGCACCCTGCCCGGCGATCGCCACCACCGGCGCGCGATCCATGTTGGCGTCGGCCACGCCGGTGATCAGGTTGGTCGCGCCCGGACCGAGCGTCGCCATGCAGACGCCGGCGCGGCCGGTCAGGCGTCCGTAAACGTCGGCCATGAAGGCGGCGCCCTGCTCGTGATGGGTCGTGACGAAGCGGATCGGGCTGTCGAGCAGCGCGTCCATCACGTCGATGTTCTCCTCGCCCGGAATGCCGAAGATGTATTCCACCTTCTCGTTCTCGAGGCACTTGACGAGCAACTCGGCAGCTTTCATGCGGCGTCCTCTGAAGTCAGTCGCGAGGGTACCTGTCCCGGATCGATCGTGTTCGGTGCATCCGGACCCTCGTGGGTCCACGAGTCGCGCGACCGGCTCGACCTGCGTGCGCCGACCGCGCGCGCCGATCGCTAGTCAGGCAAGGCGATCACGGTCCGTCCGCGGATGCGCCCTTCCACCACCGCCTCGATCAAGGACGGCAATTCGCCGAACGGCCGGACGTTGCCGATCATCTCGAGATGGCGCGGCTTCAGGTCGCTCGCGAGGCGCTGCCAGATGCGCGTGCGCAGCGCAGGATCGTTGTCGGAGTTGACGCCGATCAGGCGCACGCCGCGCAGGATGAACGGCATCACCGAGGTCGCGAACGACAGCCCCGCGGCATTGCCGATGCTTGCGATGACGCCGTCCTTCTGCATCGTGCGGGTCAGCAGCGACAGCGGCTCGCCGCCGAGCGAGTCGATCGCGCCTTGCCAGCGCGCCGGCTCGAGCGGCTTGTCGCCGGCGCCGAGGCTGGCCGGGTCGACAACCTCGGCCGCGCCGAGGCCGCGCAGGTAGTCGGCTTCGGCGGCCTTGCGCGTTGCCGCGACGACCTCGTAGCCGCGCTGCGCCAGCACGTCGATCGCGACGCTGCCGACCCCGCCGGTCGCGCCGTTGACGAGGACCTTGCCGCGTTGTGGCGCGAGCCCGTTGAGCTCGCAGAGGTCGATCGCCAGCGCGGCGGTGTAGCCGGCGACGCCGATCGTGATGGCCTCCAGAGGACTCAGACCGTCCGGCACTTTCGTCACCCAGTCGGCCGGCACACGTGCGCGCTGCGCATAGCCGCCATGCTGCGAGACGCCGAAGCCGTGGCTCTGCGCGATCACCGTGTCGCCGGCGGCGAAGCGCGGATCGGTCGACGACTCGACGGTGCCCACCGCGTCGATGCCGCCGACGCACGGAAAGCGCCGGATGATGCGGCCCCTGCCGGTTGCGGCGAGCGCGTCCTTGAAGTTGATGCTGGCGTACGCCACGCGCATCGTCACGTCACCCGCGTCGAAGTCGCGATCGGTCAAGTCGGCGAAGCGCGCCGTCGTGCTGGCGGGCGAGCCCTCGATCAGATAAGCCTGGAACGTCTGCATGCCGGTCGACTCCGTGAACGGGAGATCATTGTGAGTATTCGCGCATCGCGCGTCCGATGTGCGGCTTCTGCTCCGGCGACGTGTCGACTCTCTCGAATGCCAAGACGTCGGGAAAGCATGCAGCTTCTACTTCGTGCAACGCGCCCACAAGAACGGCCGAACGCGTTCCGCGCAAAGCCGAACGCCCAGCCCCGGCGCATCGGGCACATCGAGAAAGCCGTCCTTGATCCGCTCCTCCGGCGGCGACTCGAGCACCTGAACGTAGCCCGGCCGCTCCGGGAAGTACGGATAGATCTCGAGCGTCATGAAATTCGCGATGCAGGCCGAGACCTGCACCGACGCCGCCGTCGACAGCGAGCTCCCGCAGTTGTGCGGCGCGACGCGCATGTTGTAGGCCTCGGCCATCGCAGCGATCTTCTTGACCTCGAGGATGCCGCCGGTGTTGCCGACGTCCGGCTGCACGATGTCGGCGGCCTGCGGCTCGAAGATCTTGCGAAAGCCATGCCGCGTGTAGATGCGCTCGCCGACGGCGACCGGGATCTCGATGCGCGTCGCGATCTCCTTCAGTGCGCCGACGTCGAACGGATCGGCCGGCTCCTCGATCCACGTGATGTCGAGCTCCTCGAAGCGGCGGCACAGGCGGATCGTCTCGGCCGTCGTCAGGCCGCCGCTCAGATCGAGCATCAGCTCGATCTCGGGACCGACCGCCGAGCGCAGCGCCTTGATCTTCTCGACCGCGAGGTCCGTGAACGCGCGGTCGACCTGGCGCGCGCTGACGTGACGCAATCCGTGTTCGTTGGCCACGGCGAGCGGATAGCACTTCAACGCGCGGTAGCCGTCGCGGAGCGGCCGCTCCGCCGCCTCGGCCAGCTGGATCGGCGTCTGCGCCGCGCCGTACCAGCCGTTCGCATAGACGCGCACCGCGTCGCGCATCTTCCCGCCGAGCAGCTCATAGACCGGCGCACCGAGCACCTTGCCCTTGATGTCCCACAGCGCCTGCTCGATCGCGCTGATCGCCGCGAACACGATGGCCCCGCCGCCCTTGGCCCAGAACGAGTGGTCGTACATCTCCGACCAGAGCGCCTCGATGCGCGCCGGATCGCGGCCCAGGATCAGGCGCTCGGCGAGGTCCTTGATCATTCCCGCGGCAGCGGTGCCGCCGAGCCCGTAGGCGATCGCCGCTTCGCCGATGCCGGTGGTGCCGTCGTCCGTCACCAGCTCGACGACGACGGGATGGAGCTTGCCCGTGGTGACGAGGTAGATGTTGACGGCATCGACGTGCATCGCGCGCTCCGGAAGCGTGATCGGGTTCGGAGCGGCCCGCGCGGGCCGCTCCCATCGGGGCTCCGCATGCGGACCCCCGAAGGCAGCGAACTATAGTTTGCGCATCGCCGACAGACTCCTCCTCGGGTTGTGTGCAGGCGCCTTCCACCACCACGCCGGGTACGACGTCGCAAGGCGGCGAACGACGGCTCGAGAGAGGCGATCGATGGCGGGGCTGTTCCAGCGGACGTCCAAACGAAGCGGCGCCAACGTGGGTCTGACGATCGACGGCGAGGCCGTCGAGGCGCAGGCCGGCGACCTGCTGATCACCGCGATCCTGCTGCACCGAACGTCGCTGCGCCGCTTCGAGTTCGGCGACACGCACCGCGCCGGCTTCTGCATGATGGCCGCGTGCCAGGACTGCTGGGTCCGGCTCGCCGACGGGCGCCGCGTGCGGGCCTGCTCGACGCTCGTCGCGCCGGGAATGGCGGTGCTGATCGAAGGTGACGGCGTTGCCTGAGCCGATCGTCGTCATCGTCGGCGCCGGACCAGCCGGCGTGCGCGCCGCCGAAACATTGGCCCGCGCCGGCCTGCGATCCATCGTCCTCGACGAGGCCGCACGGCCAGGCGGCCAGATCTACCGCCAGCCGCCGGGCGCAAGCGGTCGCGTGTCGACCGACGTCTACGGCTTCGACGCGAGGAAGGCGACGGCAATCCATCGCGTGCTCGGCGACCACGCCGACCGGATCGACCACCGGCCGGGCACGCTGGTCTGGAACGTGTTCGGGCGCCGCCTCGACCTGCTGACCGCCGACGGCTACCGCGAGCAGCCGTTCGATCACCTGATCCTCGCGACCGGCGCGATGGACCGCGTGCTGCCCTTCCCGGGCTGGACCCTGCCCGGCGTGTTCACGCTCGGCGGCGCGCAGGTCGCGCTGAAGGCGCAGGGCGTATCGATCGGCCGGCGCGTCGCGCTGGTCGGTGCCGGCCCGCTGCTGCCGCTCGTCACGCACCAGTACGCGAAGGCCGGCGTCAGCGTCGTCGCGGCGCTCGATGTGACGGCGTTCGGCAGCAAGCTTGCGCAAGCGCCCCGAATGCTGGCGTCGGCCGGCACGTTTGCGAAGGGGCTCTGGTACACGGCCCGCAATCGCCTGCGGGGCCTCGATGTGCGTTACGGCGTCCGCGCGATCAGAGTCGAAGGCAAAGGACAAGTCGAAGCGCTGCTCTGGCGCGACAGTGCCGGGCACGAGCACCGCGTCGACTGCGATGCAGTCGGTGCCTCGTTCGGCCTGCGCCCCGAGGCGCAGCTGGCCGATCTCGCCGGCTGCCGCTTCGTCTTCGATGTCGACGCGCGGCAATGGATGCCAGAGCGCAGTGCCGAAGGCCGCTCGAGCGTGCCAGGCATCTACCTGGCCGGCGACGGCGCGCGCATCGGCGGCGCCGACGTCGCCGAGCTGCAAGGCCGCCGCACGGCCCTCGCGCTGCTCGAGGACCTCGGCCATGCCGTCGATCGGCGCGAGCTATTGCGGCTCGATCGCGGGCTCGCACGTCAGGCGCGCTTCCGCCGTGCGCTCGATGCGGCCTATCCGTACCCCAGCCATCTTCTCGATGCAGTCGGCGATGAAGAAATCGTCTGCCGCTGCGAAGGCATCACGGCCGGCGCGCTGCGCCAGGCCGCGCACGAGCGCGACGCGCGCGAGATCAATCGCACGAAGGCGTTCACGCGGATCGGCATGGGCCGCTGCCAGGGACGGGTCTGCGGCGAAGCCGCCGCCGAACTGCTCGCGCGCGCCTGCGACAGCGACCTCGAGCGCGTCGGTCGATTGCGCGGCCAAGCACCGGTCAAGCCGATCCCGATCGTTGTCAGGAGCGCCGCATGACAGAGCGCCTGCGTGTCGATGTCGCAATCGTCGGTGGCGGCATCGCGGGCTGCGCCGCCGCGGTCGCGTTGCGCGAAGCGGGCCTGACCGTCGCGCTGCTCGAGAAGGCGCTGTGCGGTGCCGGCGCGAGCGGTGTCAACTTCGGCGGCGTGCGCCAGCAGGGACGCAACCTGGCCGAGCTGCCGCTCGCACGCCGCGCCCGGCCGCTCTGGGACAAGCTCAACGAGCGGCTCGGCGAGGACGTCGAGTTCGAGGCCAGCGGCCACCTGAAGCTCGCCCGCTCCGGCGACGAGATGGCCCAGCTCGAACGCCATGCGCGCGACGTCGCCGAGCACGGGCTGCGTCTCGATCTGCTCGGCGCCGCGGCGCTGCGCGCCGAGCTGCCGTGGCTGGGCCCCGACGTGGTCGGCGCCTCGCTGTGCGCCGAGGACGGCCACGCCAACCCGCGCCTGGTCGGACCCGCGTTCGCGCGCCTCGCACGCCGGCTCGGCGCCGACGTGCGGGAGCACGCGGCGGTGCTGTCGGCCACGCGCGGCGGCGACGGGTTCGAGACGCGAACCGCCGATCTCGAGGTGCGCAGCCGCTACCTCGTCAACTGCGCCGGCGTCGGCGCCGGCCGGATCGCCGCCGGGTTCGGCGAACACGTGCCCCTGCAGCCGCTGGTCCCGAACATGCTCGTCACCGAGCCGCTGCCGTTCTTCATCAGCCGCTCGATCGGTGTCTGCGGTGGCGGCATCTACCTGCGCCAGATCGCGCGCGGCAACGCGATCCTCGGCGGCGGTGGCGGTTGGGGCGATGCCGAATCGAACCGCTCGCGCCCGCTCAGCGGCTCGTCGCTCGCGGCGATGGCGAACGCGGTCGCGATCGTGCCGGCGCTCGCCGGTGCCCACGTGATCCGCAGCTGGACCGGCATCGACGGCAAGATGCCCGACCTGATCCCGGTGATCGGCGCGTCGGCAACAACGCCGAACCTGATCCATGCGTTCGGCTTCTCGGGGCATGGCTTCCAGCTCGGTCCGGTGGTCGGCGAGATCATCGCCGAGCTGGTGACGCAGGGCCGATCGGCCTCGCCGCTCGAGCCGTTCGCGATCGATCGCTTCGCGAATGCGGCGCCGGCTGCGCAGCCGATCGACGTCGGCATCGAGGAGTGAATCAGCGACTTCCCGGGTCGCGCGGCGGCGACTGACAGATATGATGGGCCAGCCGGTTCGCGGCGGGACAAGAGGCTACGGCCCATCGAGGTAACACGCATGAATCGACTTCTCTGCGCCGCTGCCGCGGCATTCATCCTGGTCAGC